>NZ_JBDHZL010000018.1:0-41280 GCF_039811905.1 Nigerium sp.
CGACCCAGGCCGACATGAATGCCGGCTCGGTGACGAACACCGCCACCGTGACGGCGACGAACCCGCGCGGGGCGTCCGTGACCGACCCGTCGACGGCGCCCGTCCGGGCGACCCAGAGCCCGGCCCTGACGCTGGACAAGACGGCGTCCCCGGCCACCTACAACAGCGTCGGCGAAGAGATCACGTACACGTTCGTCGCGACGAACTCCGGCAACGTGTCGCTGACCGGCGTCGCGATCACCGACACGCTCGCCGGGCTCTCGGCGCTGGCGTGCGACGCGCCGACGCCGGCGTCCCTCGACCCCGGTGGACGCCTCACCTGCACCGCGACCCGCAAGGTCACCCTCGCCGACCTGGACGCCGGCTCGGTCGCCAACGACGCGCAGGTCACCGGCACGAGCCCGTCGGGGACGACGCTCGCACCCGTGCACGACGCTGCCTCCGTGACCGCCGAGCAGAACCCCGACCTCTCGTTCACGAAGACGGCGTCCCCGATGACGGTCTCGCGCGTCGGCGAGCTCGTCACCTACACGTTCACGGCCACGAACACCGGCAACGTGACGCTGGCGAACATGTTCGTCTCCGACGGGCTGGCGGGCGTCTCGACGCTGTCGTGCGGCGCCCTCAGCGGGCCCGTCGCGCTGGCGCCGGGGGAGACGAAGACCTGCACGGCGACCCGCGCGACGACCCTGGCCGACCTCAACTACGGGTCGGTGACGAACGCGGCCCGGGTCACGGCCGAGCGCCCGGGCGGCAACACGGCCGACCCGTCGGACGACCTCGTCCGGACGGCGGCTGTCACCGTGAACGCGGCCCAGAACCCGCAACTCAGCCTCGCCAAGACCGGCGATACGACGAGCTTCACGGCGGTCGGCCAGCGCATCCGGTACACGTTCACCCTCACCAACACGGGCAACGTGACGATGAGCGACGCCCGCATCGCCGACCCGCTGCCCAACCTGTCCGCCCTCACCTGCGCCCCCGCCCTCGGCGCGACGCTCGTGCCGACGGCGTCCATGAGCTGCACCGGCACCTACACCGTGACGCAGGACGACCTGGACGCCGGCTCCATCGCCAACACGGCCACCGCGACGGCCACCCCGCCGAGCGGGACGCCGGCGTCGGCGACCGCCTCCTTCCTCGCGAACGCCGAGACCGCGCCCGCGCTCGACCTGGTGAAGTACACCGACCAGCAGAGCTACGACGCGGCCGGCCAGGTCATCGACTACCACTTCGACACCACGAACACCGGCAACATCACGATCGAGAACGTCTCGGTCGTCGACACCCTCGCCGGCCTCTCGGCGATCAGCTGCGACTCCCCGGCGCCGTTCACGCTGGCCCCCGGGGCCACCATGGCCTGCCGGGCCACCTACACGACCACGCAGGCCGACGTGGACAACGGCTCGATCCCGAACTCGGCGACGGCGACCGGGACCGACACGGCGGGGCAGGCCGCTCAGGACACGGCGGCGACCACGCTGACCGCGGACCGATCGCCGTCCATCGACATCGTCAAGACCGCCGACGTCTCGACGTTCTCGACGGTCGGGGTGCCGATCACCTTCACGAAGACGGTGACGAACACCGGCAACGTCACGCTGCACGACCTCACGATCACCGACCCGCTCGTCGGGCTCACCCAGCTCGGCTGCGACGACACGACGCTCGCGCCGGGCGCGGTGACGGTGTGCCGCGGCCGCTACGAGACCCGGCAGTCCGACCTCGACACCGGCGCGGTCGCCAACCAGGCCCACGCGTCGGCGCTCGACCCGACCGGGGCGACCATCGTCGACGAGAACAGCCTGCGCATCCCGGCGGTGCAGAACCCGTCGCTGTCGCTGACGAAGTCGGTGTCGCCGGACGTCGTCAGCGCCGTCGGGCAGACACTCACCTACACGGTGGTCGCGACCAACAACGGCAACGTCACGTTGGGCAACGTCGTCATCACCGACCCGAAGCCCGGCCTCAGCAACTGGACCTGCGACAAGAACGGCCCCGTCTCGCTCGGGCCCACCGAGACCAAGACCTGCACCTCGACGTACACCGTCACGCAGGCCGACCTGAACGCCGGCTCGATCACGAACACCGCGTCCGAGACGAGCACCGGGCCGAACGGGCAGGCGTTGCCGCAGCAGACGGCGTCCTCGGTCGCGACCGTCACGCAGACGCCCAGCATGAGCGTCACCAAACTCGCCGACCAGCAGACCTACTCGACGGTCGACCAGGTCATCAACTACACGATCACCGTCGCGAACACGGGCAACGTGGCGCTCACGAACGTCACCCCGGACGACCCGCGGGTCGGCAACGACAACCTCTCCTGCACGCCGGCCGCCGGAAGCCGGCTGGAGGCGGGGGCGTCCATGACGTGCACCGGCTCGTCCGCGGTGACGCAGGCCGACATCGACGCCGGGACGCTGACGAATACGGCGTCGGCGTCCGGGCAGCCGCCGACGGGCGCGGCGGTCTCGGGGACGGACTCGGTCACGCTGTCGGGGCAGGCGTTCCCGCGGCTGGCCCTGGACAAGTCGGCCGACGTGACGTCGGTGAGCGCCGCCGGCGACGTCGTCACCTACAGCTTCCACCTGACCAACACCGGCAACATCAGCCTGAACGACGTGGCCGTGACCGACCCCCTGCCCGGCCTGTCGGCCATCGACTGCCCGACGGCGTCCCCGCGCTCGCTTGCCCCCGGCGAGTACATCACGTGCACCGCGACCTACCAGGCCACGCAGGCCGACGTGGACGCCGGACGCATCGGCAACACGGCCACCGCCACGGCGACCGACACGCGCGGGAACGCGACGGAGGCGTCCGACAGCGTGAACGTGGGGGTCGTGAAGAACGCGGCGATCCAGATCGTGAAGACTGCGAACATCGACTCGTTCGCGCAGATCGGCGTCGAGGTCCTGTTCACCAAGACGGTCACGAACACCGGCAACGTGACGCTGCACGACCTCACCATCACCGACCCGCTCGTCGGCCTCACCCAGCTCGGCTGCGACACCACGACGCTGCTACCCGGTCAGGTCACCCAGTGCCGCGGCCGGTACGTGACCAGCCAGGCCGACCTGGACGCCGGCTCGATCCGTAACCAGGCCCACGCCGCGGCCCTCGACCCGGACGGGGCCAGCGTGGTCGACGAGGACAGCCTGACGATCCCCGCCGTCCAGACCCCGCACCTGACGATGACGAAGACGGCGTCCGTCGACACCGTCTCCGCGGTCGGGCAGGTCATCACCTACACCGTGGTCGCGACCAACGACGGCAACGTGTCGCTCGGCAACGTCTTCATCCAGGACCCGAAGGCCGGCCTCACCAACTGGACGTGCGACAAGCCCGGACCCGTCTCCCTGGCCCCCACCGAGACCAAGACGTGCACCTCGACCTACACTGTGACCCAGGGCGACCTGAACGCGGGCTCGATCGTCAACACCGCTCGCGACACCAGCACCGGACCGAACGGCCAGGCGCTGCCGCAGCAGACCGCGACGGCGACCGTCGGCGTGACGCAGACGCCCGCCATCGCCGTGACGAAGGTCGCCGACCAGTCGGTGTACAGCCAGGACGGGCAGGTCATCAACTACACGGTCACCGTCGACAACACCGGCAACGTCGGGCTCGACAACGTGCAGGTGGACGACCCGATGCTCGCCGGCGCCCTCACCTGCACCCCGGCGATCGGCAGCCGGCTCGAAGCCGGGGCGCGCATGACGTGCACCGGTGCGCACCGGGTCACGCAGGGCGACGTGGACGCCGTGAGCCTCGTCAACACCGTCAGCGTCACCGGGACGCCGCCCGCCGGCGCCGCGCCGACGGCGTCCACGGACCTGACGATCCCGTCGTCGCATCAGCCGGGGCTCACGCTGGAGAAGCGGTCGGGTGCGCACACGTACTCGCGCGTGGGGGAGACGATCGCGTTCGAGTTCGTCGCGACCAACACCGGCAACGTGACGCTGATCGGCCTGGCGCTCACGGACGCCCTCGCCGGCGTCAGCGCGCCGAGCTGCCCGGAGACGACGCTCGCGCCGGGGGCGTCCGTGACGTGCACGGCGAGCTACGTCGTCACGCAGGTCGACCTGGACGCCGGCGTCCTCGACAACGCCGCCACGGCGACCGCCACCGACCCGGACGGCCGGGCGGCGTCCGCCGACGGGACGACGTCGCTGACCGCCCTCACGAACCCCAGCCTGTCCTTCGACAAGACCGCGCTCACGCCGACGGTCTCGCGGGCCGGGGAACTCACCCGCTACCAGTTCGTGGTGACGAACGACGGCAACGTGTCGGTGTCGAACGTCCAGCTGGCCGACAGCCTGGAGGGCATATCGGCGTTCGACTGCGCGCCCGCACTCGGCGGGACGCTCGCGCCCGGCGCGACGATGACGTGCACGGCCGAGCGGGCGGCCCGACAGTACGGGATCGACAACGGCCACATCGACAACACGGCGACCGTGACGGGCACCGATCCGGCCGGCAACGCCGTTGCGCCGGCCAGCGACAGCGCCCGCATCACCGTCGAGCAGAACCCGGCGATCACGCTCACCAAGACGCCGTCGGTGAGCACGTTCGACGCCGTCGGCGACCAGATCACGTACACGATCGTCGCGACGAACACCGGCAACGTGACGCTCGGCAACGTGTTCGCGTCCGACCCGCTGCCCGGCATGACGAACTGGACGTGCGACCGCTCCGGGCCGATCTCGCTCGCGCCCGGCGAGGCCAAGACGTGCACCGGCACGAAGACCGCCACGCAGGCCGACCTGGACGCCGGCTCGATCATGAACACGGCCCGGGTGACCAGCCAGCGTCCGGACGGTTCGGCCATGCCGGTCGTGACGGCCCCCGCCGTCGTCTTGGCGGAGGTGACGACCGGCCTGACGCTCTCCAAGACCGCCGACCGCACGCGCGTCGCCGCGGCGGGCGACACGATCACCTACACCTTCGACGCCCACAACACGGGCACGGTGACGATCAACGACGTCCGGATCACCGACCCGCTGGCCGGGCTCTCCGAGCTCACCTGCAGCCCGCAGCTCGGCGGCTCGGTCGCCCCCGGCGCCGCGATGCACTGCACGGCGACCAAGACCGTCACGCCCGCCGAGATGGACGCCCCGACGATCGACAATCACGCGACGGTCACCGCGACCGGGGCCAACGGCGCGGCCCTGTCCGCGGAGGCCTCCGCGACCGTGATCCCGGTGCACCAGCCCAAGCTGACGGTGACGAAGACGGCGTCGGCGGCGTCCGTCTCGGCGGTCGGCGACCCCCTGACCTACACGATCGTCGTCGCGAACACGGGCAACGCCCTGGTCAACGACGTGTCGGTCGCCGACTCGCTGCCGGGGCTCTCCGCCCTCAGCTGCGACCGTCAGGCGCCCGTGACGCTCGACGTCGGCCAGTCGATGACGTGCACGGCCACCTATTCCACGACGCAGGCCGACCTGGACGCCGGCTCGGTCGTGAACACCGCGACGCCCGCCGGCACCGATCCGAACGGTGACCCGGTCACGCTCGAGCCCGGCTCGGCGACGGTGCCGGCCGAGGCGAGCCCTCAGCTCACGCTCAACAAGACGTCCCCGACGGCGCTGGTCGCGGCGGTCGGCGAGCAGGTCCGCTTCGACTTCGCCGTCCGGAACACCGGCAACGTGGCGGTCGGCAACATCGCCGTCGACGACCCGGTCGCGGGCCTCGGCGCGATCACGTGCGACGCGGCGTCCCCGATCTCGTTGGCGCCCGGCGCGGCCGTCCATTGCTGGGCCGACTACACGGTCTCCCAGGACGACATGAACGCCCACCGTGTCGTCAACACCGCGACCGTCGGGGGCACCCAGCCCAACGGGACGGCCCTCACACCCGCGCAGCAGGGGCGCGACGAACTGACGATCCCGACGGACAGCCGGGCCGAACTGACGCTGACGAAGACGGGCGACAAGACCCAGGTGTCGAACATCGGCGAGGTGATCGGCTACACGCTCGTCGTCCGGAACAGCGGCAACGAGACCGTCACCCAGGTCAGCCCGACGGACGCCAAGCCCGGCGTCACGATCACGAGCTGCGACCGGACGCTGCCCGCCGCGTTGCAGCCCGGCGACGTCCTGACCTGCCAGGCGAGCTACACGGCCACCACGGCCGACTTCGACGCGGGCGCGATCACGAACACGGCCTCGGTGGACGGGGCGACGGCGCTCGGGCAGCGGGTGCCGGCGTCCGCCTCGTTCACGGTGACGACCGATCAGTCCCCGCAGGTGTCGCTGGTGAAGCAGGCCGACCGGACGACCGTCTCGCGGGTCGGCGACACCATCACCTACACGGTCGTCGCCACGAACACCGGCAACGTGTCGGTCACGGACTTCAACATCCTCGACACGCTGCCGGGGCTGACCCAGCTCGGCTGCACCCGCCCGATGCCCGCCACGCTGGCCGTCGGGGAGACCGTGACGTGCACCGGCTCGTACAGCGTCACCCAGGCCGACCTGGACGCCGGCACGATCATGAACACCGCGTCCGTCGCCGGCGACCCGGCCGGGCCGGAGCCTCTGCCCGCGACGACGGCGTCCGAGGTGGTGCAAGCGCAGCAGTCGTCCGGGATCGACCTGGTGAAGACCGCCGACGTCACGACCGTGGACGCCGTCGGCGACCCGATCAACTACACGCTCAGCATCACGAACACCGGCAACACGACGCTCACGAACGTCTGGCCCGACGACCCGATGCCCGGCATCGTCCCGAACGGCTGCACCCCGGCGCCGGGCTCGGCGCTCGCGCCGGGAGAGACCATGACGTGCACCGCGACCTACCTGACGACGCACGCCGACCTGGAGGCCGGGGCCGTCCGCAACACCGCGGCCGTCCGCGCCGACTCACCGACCGGCCTCGTCACCGACACGGACGCCGCGAACGTCACCGCGATCTACGCGCCCGCGATCTCCCTGACGAAGTCGGTGAGCGCGCCCACGAACTGGGTGGCCGGGGCCACGCTCGAGTACTCGTTCACCGTGACCAACGTCGGCACGATGACGGCGACGGCCGTCGCCGTGGCCGACCCGCTGCCCGGCATGACGACGCCGACCTGCCAGGCGACCACGCTCGAGCCGGGGGAGTCGACGACCTGCACGGCGTCCTACGTCACGACGCAGGCCGACGTCGACCGCGGCCGCGTCGACAACACGGCAACCGCGACAGCGTCCGAGGTGACCGGGCAGCCGTACCGGCCCGTGTCGGCGTCCGCCGCGACGACGACGACGCTGCAGGGCTCGATGACGCTCGACAAGACCGTCGCCGAGAACAGCTACGCCGCGGTCGGTGACGTGCTGCACTACACCTTCGTCGTCCGGAACACGGGCCCGGTCTCGCTGTCGGGCCTGGCGGTGAGCGACCCGCTGCCGGGCATGTCGGCGGTGAGCTGCCCCGACGGCGGGGGGCTGCTTCCCGGCGCGACGATGACCTGCACCGCCAGCTACACGGTCACCCAGGCCGACCTGGACGCCGGCTCGGTCGCCAACCAGGCGACCGCGCGGGCGGTGGACGCCCACGGCAACCGCGTTCCGGACGCGACCGATGGTGCGGTGGCCGCGGCCGCGCAGGCGCCCGCGCTCGCGCTGACGAAGACGCCGAACGTCACGTCGGTGGACGGCGTGGGTGAGCGGGTCGGCTACACGTTCGTCATCACGAACACCGGCAACGTGACCGTGACGGACGCGCGGATCACGGACGCCGTCGCCGGCGTCACGCTGACCGGCTGCACGGCGGCGTCCATCGCGCCGAACGAGACGTTCTCGTGCACCGGCACGTACACGGTCACGCAGGCCGACATGGACGCCGGGACGATCCGCAACGCGGCGACGGCGTCCGCGGGGTCTCCGGCCGGGCCGGTGACGTCGCCGGAGGCGTCCAGCAGCGTGGGCGTCGAGGCCAACCCGGCGATCACGCTCGACAAGACCGCGAGCACCGCGACCGTGGCGAACCCGGGCGACGAGGTGACCTACACCTTCGTCGCGCGCAACACCGGCAACGTGACTCTCAGCGGCGTGACCGTCGTCGACCCGAAGGCGGGCCTGTCCGCGCTCGACTGCGCGCAGCCGGCGGTCCTGGCGCCGGGGGCGTCCCTGACGTGCACGGCGCGGTACACGGTTCCGCAGGCGGAGTTCGACACCGGGACCATCGCGAACGCGGCCACGGTGAGCGCTGAGGCGCCGGGCGGGGACCCGGCGTCCCCCGCCGACGACGTGACCGCCCGCGCCACCGTGACGCTCGACACCACGCCGCGCGGGTCCCAGACGCTCAGCAAGACGGTCAGCCCGACGGTGGTCCAGAAGGCCGGCGACCCCGTCACGTACACGTTCGTCGTGGCGAACACCGGCAACGTGACGCTGCACGACATCACGCTCGAGGACCGGTTGGCCGGCCTGTCGCCCTACCAGTGCGACGCCGACACGATCGCGCCGGGGGCGTCCACGACGTGCACCTCGACGTACGCGGCCCTGCAGGCCGACATCGACCGCGGCTCGTTCACGAACACGGCGACGGTCGTGGCGACGACGCCGGCAGGCGTCCGGACGGCTCCGGCCACCGCCAGCGCCACCGTCACCGCCCCGTGGAGCCCCAAGCTCGACCTCAAGAAGACCGCCGACCACCAGGGCGTGACCCAACTCGGCGAGCAGGTCAAGTACACCTTCATCGGGACGAACCTGGGCAACGTCACCGCGAACGTCGTGACGGTCACCGACCCGAAGCCCGGCCTCAGCCCGCTCGACTGCTCACCCAGCCTGCCCGCCGTGCTGGCGCCGGGGGCGAACATCATCTGCTCCGCGACGTACACCTTCCAGCAGTCCGATCTGGACGCCGGTTCGATCGCCAACACCGCGACGATCACCGGTCAGGACCCGGCCGGGAACCCGATTGCGCCGGCGTCCGCGAGCGAGGTCGTGTCGGTGTCGGCGAACAACCAGCTCGTCTTGGAGAAGAACGCCGACACGACGACCGTCGCGAAGGCCGGCGACCCGATCCACTACGTGCTGAAGGCCACCAACCGCGGCAACCAGAATCTCACCGACGTGAGGATCTCCGATCCACTGGCCGAGGGGGCGGGGGCCGCACTGAATTGCACGCCGACGAACGGCGCCCGGCTGGAGCCCGGCCAGGCGATGGTGTGCCAGTTCGACTACCAGGCCACCCAGGCGAACGTGGACGCCGGCTTCGTGACCAACACCGCGTCGGCGTCCGGGTTGCCGCCCGGGACGACCGAACGCGCGGCCGCCGACGACGCCACGGCGACCGTGGTGATGCCGGTCGACCCGTCGGTGACGCTCACCAAGGAGATCGATGGGCCGACGACGGTCTCGGGCCCGGGGACGGTCTGGTACCGCTTCACGATGACGAACACCGGCAACGTGACCGCCCACGCACCCACGATCACGGACGGGATGACGAGCCCGATCGTCTGCCAGGCCGGGCGGCCGGCGTCCGTTCCGACGGCAGCGGCGCTGCCGGCGACGCTGGCTCCGGAGGCGTCCGCGACGTGCTGGGCGGCGTACGAGGTCACGCAGGGCGACATCGACCGTGGCGTCCCCCTGGTGAACCGGGCGACGCTGAGCGCCACCTACACCGAGCAGAACCCGGTGGACCCGACGAACCCGGGGCAGGTGGCCATGGCCGCGGTGAACGCCGAGGCCACGCTGGGCGTGACCAGGACGCCCGGGCTCACGTTCGACAAGGCCGTCGATCCCACCTCGGTCTCCGCGCCCGGCGAGGCGAGGTACACGTTCGTCCTGCGCAACAGCGGCAACACGACGTTGAACGCGGTGACCCTCACTGACCGGCTCCCGGGGCTCTCCGCTCTTGACTGCGGGGACGCCGCGACGGCGCCCGCGGCGACGCTGCGGCCGGGGGACACGGCGACGTGCACCGCGACCTACCAGGTCACGCAGGACGACATCGACGCGGGCTCGGTCCTCAACACCGCCACCGTGACGGCCGATCCGGAGGGCGGCCCCGACGGCGACACGATCACGTTGAGCCGGAGCGCCACCGTCACGGCCGAACGACAGGCCGCCCTGACGCTGGACAAGACGAGCCCCACGAGCCAGATCACGGAGGTCGGCCAGGAGGTCCCGTACGCGTTCGTCATCACGAACACCGGCAACGTGACCCTGAGCGACGTCACGCTGGCCGACGCGCTCCCGGGCCTGCCGGAACCCACGTGCGACGGGGAGGGCGACCTCGCGGTGGGCGGCGTCCGGACGTGCACCGCGACGTACACCGTGACCCAGGACGACCTCGACGCCGGATCGCTCGTGAACACCGCGACCGCGCGGGCCGGGGGCCCGGACGGCATGCCCGTCACCGCCGACACCGACTCGGGCGCGATCAGCGCGATCGCGCCCGCCGACGCCACCTTCGGCAAGCGCGCCGCCGTGGCGGACAGCAACGGCAACGGCCTGGCAGACCCGGGGGAGACGATCCAGTACACGCTCACGGTCGAGAACACAGGCTCCCGGACGCTCACGGGCGTCCGGGTGACCGACTCGCTGCCGGGCCTCACCGCCGTCAACTGCCCCGGCGGGCAGCCGGCGCGCATCGCGCCAGGGGACGTCCTGACCTGCACGGCGTCCTACCGGGTGACGACCGCCGACCAGCAGAACGGGCTCGTCACGAACCTGGCGACGATGCAGTCCGACCAACTGGACGCCCGGACGGCCAGCGCCATCACCGCGATCGCCGCGGCCCCGGCGCAGCCGACCCCCACCCCGACCCCCGGGCCGACCCGCCGACCGCGGCCGCCCATCCTGCCCCATACCGGAGCGGGGGATCCCACGATCCCGCTCACGATCGCGGCGATCGCGCTCCTCGCGGGCCTGGTCGTCCTGTTCGCCCGCCGCAGGCGGAACGATGAAGATGAAGGAGATTGATGAACACGAAACGGCTGATCGCATCCCTCGGCGTCACCGGGCTCGCGCTGAGCCTGGGAGCCTGTTCGGGCTCACCCGCCCCGACCCAGCCGACGGCCACACCGACGGCGGCGTCCACGGTGAAATCGACGCCGCTGCCGACGGTCCCGAACCTGGGGAAGACGGTCCAGGGCGTCGTGAAGGACGTCCAGATCACCGAGTGCCCGACCACCAAGGGTGAGGTCACCGCCAAGGGCAAGGCGAAGAACAGCGCCAAGGAGGCCCGTGACCTCTCCGTCATCGTGATCTGGCTGAAGAACAACTCCGGCGACCCGCTGGGGTCGGGCATCGCGGTGCTGAAGGGCGTCCCCGCCGGCAAGACCGTCGACTGGAGCGTCAAGGCGAAGGTCGTCGACCAGGCAGACCGCTGCGTCCTGAACGCGCAGGCCGGGCAGCTGCAGGCGTCCGCGAGCCCCTCGCCGACGCGCACGAAGTAGCCGTCCGGACGCCGCCCCCGCGGGAGCATCGCTCCCGCGGGGTCCTGGCGTGCGCCTGCGCCGGGGCCCCGCGGATTTGGGCGGCCCCCGGGCGGATGCTAGAGTGAGCAATCGCGCCCGCAGTGGGCGCGTACCCGTTTCCACCTCAAACACGAAGGCTTGCCCGTGGCGAACATCAAGTCCCAGAAGAAGCGGATTCTCACCAACGAGAAGGCGCGGCAGCGCAACAAGGCCGTGAAGTCCGCTCTGCGCACCCACGTGCGTAAGTTCCGGGAGGCGGCTGCGGCCGGCGACGTCGACAAGGCTCAGGAGCTGTCCCGCGTCGCATGCCGTGCCCTCGACAAGGCGGCCAGCAAGGGCGTCATCCACAAGAACCAGGCCGCGAACCGCAAGTCTGCGATCGCGACCCGGGCTGCCGCTCTCTGACCGACCGCAACGTCGTCTCGCCCGCCCGGGTCGAGGCGACGTTTAGTTGTGCCCGGACCCGGGCGTGAGACGATGGGCGTCCCTCACCGAGGGCACGTCCCCGCAGCGGCGGAAGAGAGTGAATGAGCGCACCCAGGCCCGGCAGCACGCCCCCGCAGAGCATCCGGAACTTCTGCATCATCGCCCATATCGACCATGGCAAGTCGACGTTGGCCGATCGCATGCTGCAGCTCACCGGGGTCGTCGACGAGCGCATGATGCGCGCCCAATACCTCGACCGGATGGACATCGAGCGCGAGCGCGGCATCACGATCAAGAGCCAGGCGGTGCGCATGCCGTGGCAGGTGAACAGCTCCGACTATGTGCTCAACATGATCGATACGCCCGGGCACGTCGACTTCACGTACGAGGTGTCGCGGTCTCTCGAGGCGTGCGAGGGCGCGATCTTGCTCGTGGACGCCGCGCAGGGCATCGAGGCCCAGACGCTGGCGAACCTCTACCTGGCGATGGCCGCCGACCTGCAGATCATCCCGGTGCTCAACAAGATCGACCTGCCGAGCGCCCAGCCCGAGAAGTACGCCGCCGAACTCGCCGGCCTCGTGGGTTGCGAACCCGAGGACGTGTTTCGCGTGTCGGCCAAGACAGGCGAGGGCGTCCGGGAACTGCTGGACGAGATCGTGCGGGCCGTCCAGCCGCCCACCGGGGTGAAGGACGCCGCCGCCCGCGCTCTCATCTTCGACTCCGTCTACGACGTCTACCGCGGCGTCGTGACGTACGTGCGCGTCGTCGACGGGGAACTGTCGCACCGCGAGCGCATCCTCATGATGTCGACCAAGGTGACCCATGAGGTGCTCGAGGTCGGCGTCATCAGCCCCGAGCCGACGCGCACGGACGCCCTCGGCGTCGGCGAGGTCGGCTACCTGATCACCGGGGTGAAAGACGTCCGGCAGTCGCGGGTCGGCGACACCGTGACGTCGGCGTCCAAGCCGGCCGACGAGGCCCTCAGCGGCTATCAGCACCCCAAGCCGATGGTGTACGCCGGCATCTACCCGATCGACGGGGCCGACTTCCCCGAGCTGCGGGAGGCGCTGGAGAAGCTGCAGTTGAACGACGCGGCGCTGACGTACGAGCCGGAGACGTCCGGGGCGCTGGGGTTCGGGTTCCGCGTGGGCTTCCTCGGGCTGCTGCACATGGAGATCGTCCGGGAGCGGCTGGAGCGCGAGTTCAACCTCGACCTCATCTCCACGGCGCCGAACGTCGTGTACCGCGTCGTCATGGAGGACGGGACGGAGCACGTCGTGACCAATCCGTCCGAGTACCCCGAGGGCAAGGTCGCCGAGGTGTACGAGCCGGTCGTGAAGGCGACCGTCCTGACGCCGTCGGACTACATCGGCACCGTGCTCGAACTCTGTCAGGCGCGGCGAGGCGTCCAGACGGGCATGGACTACCTGTCGGAGGACCGCGTCGAGATCCGGTACACGTTGCCGCTCGCCGAGATCGTGTTCGACTTCTTCGACGCCCTGAAATCGCGCACCAAGGGCTACGCGTCGCTCGACTACGAAGAGTCGGGGGAGCAGTCGGCGAACCTGGTGAAGGTCGACATCCTGCTGCACGGCGACCCCGTGGACGCCTTCAGCGCGATCGTCCACACCGACGCCGCCTACAGCTACGGCCTGGCCATGGCGAAGAAGCTCAAGGAACTGATCCCGCGTCAGCAGTTCGAGGTGCCCATCCAGGCCGCGATCGGAGCGCGCGTCATCGCGCGCGAGACCGTCCGGGCCATGCGCAAAGACGTGCTGGCCAAGTGCTACGGCGGTGACATCACCCGCAAGCGGAAGCTGCTGGAGAAGCAGAAGGAGGGCAAGAAGCGCATGAAGATGGTCGGGCGCGTCGAAGTCCCCCAGGAGGCGTTCGTCGCCGCGCTCTCCACGGGGGAGTCGCGGGAGAAGAAGTAGGACGCCGCGGCCGGCGGCGTCCCTAGCCCGGCAGGCCGTCGAGGACGGCCTTCGTGCCTGACAGCCCCAGCCGGGTGGCGCCCGCGTCGATCATGGCCAGGGCGGTTTCGGCGTCCCTGATGCCGCCGGACGCCTTCACGCCCAGCCGCCCGCCCACGGTGTCGGCCATGAGCTTCACCGCATGGAAGCTGGCCCCGCCCGACGGGTGGAAACCCGTGGAGGTCTTCACGAAGTCGGCGCCGGCGCTCTCGGCGGCCTCACAGGCGGCGACGATCTCGTCGTCGGTGAGGGCAGCGGATTCGATGATCACCTTCAGGATGGTCGGTTTCGGCGCCGCCAGCCGGACGGCCGCGATGTCGTGCGCGACGCCCGCCCAGTCGCCCGCCTTCGCCAGCCCCAGGTTGATGACCATGTCGACCTCGTCCGCCCCGCGGGCGACCGACTGCTCGGCGTCCACGGCCTTGGCCTCGCTGGAGACCGCACCCGACGGGAACCCGCACACGGTCGCGATCTTCACCCCGCCCCGCGGCTGCACTGGCAGCAGGCTCGGGGAGATACAGATCGAATAGGTGCCCAGGGTGACCGCCTCGTCGAGGAGGGCGGCGACCTGCGCGGGCGTCGACTCCGGCTTGAGCAGGGTGTGGTCGACCATGCGGGCAACGTCAGTACGGCTGGGCATTCAACTCTCCTTTCCGGCGCCGGCCGGCCACTGGGGCAGGAACAGCACCTTGGAGCTCACGACCGTGCGCTCCTTCATCTGCTTCACGAACGGACCCACCTGCTCGATGGGCAACTCGTGCGTGATCATGAACTCCCACTGAAGCTCCCCGGACGCCAGCTTCTCGACCGTCGTGGTCCATTCTGCGCCTGGGAAGGGGGCGGAGAACGAGTTCCACGCCCCGATCAGGTTGATCTCGAGGCGCATGAAGCGCGCGAAGTTGTCCTTCCCGAACTCGACCGGCCGATTAGGGATGCCGATGAACACGTAATCGCCATGGCGAGCGGTCAGCGCCACGCCGGCGTCCTCGATCGTCGGGACGCCCGTCGTGTCCACGACCACGTCGAAGCCCCGCCCGGCCACCTCGAGCGCCCGCTCGACGGAGGTGGCGGTGCTCGTCGCGCCCACGGACGCCGCCAGCGCACACTTCTCGTCGTTGACGTCGACCGCGAGGATCTCCGACGCCCCCGCGATGCGCGCCCACTGAACGGCGAACAGCCCGATCGGGCCGCCCCCGCCCAGCACCGCGACGCGGTGGCCGGTGCGGAGCTTGGTGCGCCAAAGGGCGTGCAGGGCGATCGCGGCCGGGTCGACCATGGCGGCGGCTCGCGGATCGAGCTGCTGGGGAACCCTCAACAGCAGGTTGGCCGGGCCCGCCACGTAGTCGGCGTAGGCGCCGTCCCGCCGCGAACCGTAATAGTCGTAGTCCTCGCACAGGGAGAACTCACCCTGGTGGCAGGGGTCGCAGCGGAAGCACGGCAGCATCGGCGGCACGGTGACGAGGTCGCCCACCCGGAGGTCGGTGGCGGTGCCCTCGGGGATCTCGGCGACCCACGCGGAGAACTCGTGGCCGCAGATCGTCGGGAAAGCGTAGGTGCCCTTGACGAACATGCGGTCGAGATCAGAGCCGCACACGCCGCAGGCCGCCACCCGAAGCAGCACCTCGCCGGCGGCGGGGACGGGACGGGGGACGTCCTCGAAGCGGACGTCCCCCACCGCGTGCAGCACGGCCGCCTTCATCGTGGCGGCCGTCATCAGGCTTTCTGCTCCTCGTGCAGGGCGATGTCGTGCAGGAGGCCCTTCATCACCGGGTAGCTGTCGATGTACTTCTGCAGGTAGAAGCGGTACTCGTCGTGGGCGGACTGGCTCGGCTCGATGGTCCTGACGACACGCACCATCTCGTCGGCGGCCTGCGGCAGGCTGTCGTAGATGCCGGCGCCGACGGCCGCGATCATGGCGGACCCGAGAATCGGCCCCTCGGTGACGTCGGTGATCGTCAACGGCAGGTTGCACACGTCGGCATGCATCTGCATCCACAGGGAGCTCTTGACCGGGCCGCCCGAGACCACGATCTCCTCGGGCGCGAACCCGTACTGGCGCATGAGCCGGAAGATGTTCTCGGTGCCGAAGCAGATGCCTTCGATGATGGACCGGTACAAGTGGCCTTCGGTCTTGCCGAGCGTGAGGCCGGCGAAGACGCCACGGCTGTGGGGATCAACGTAGGGGGAGCGGTTGCCTTGGAAATGGTCGAGCAGGATCAGCCCGTCGCTGCCGATCGGCACCTCCTCGGCGAGCTTGTTGAGCTCGTCGTACACGTCGGTGCCGTTGGCCTGGGCGGCCTGCGTCGCCTTGAGCGCGAGGGTGTTCTTGAACCACGAGACGACCGAACCGGTGGACGCCTGCCCGGCCTCCAGCGTGTACTCGCCCTCGATCACGGCGTCGGTGTAGGAGCCCCACAGGCCCGGCGCGTACACGGGCGTGGCCGACTGGGCCAGCATCACGTGGGACGAGCCGGTGATGAGCGCCAGCTTGCCCGGTGCGACGACGCCGAGGCCGACCTGGCCCGCGTAGGCGTCGATGATGCCCTCGGCGACCGGAGTGCCCTCCTTGAGGCCCAACTCTTCGGCGGCCTGCTTCGACAGTCCACCGACGACGTCGCCGACCGGCAGCAAGCGTGAGGGGAACTTCTCGAGCACGTCGGAGGCGTCCGCCTTCTCGTACAAGCTGGTGGGCCAGCCGCGGTCGTAGAAGTACTTGCCAGCGGCGTGATTGATCGACATCGTCCACTCGCCGGTGAGCTTCTTGGTGAGCCAGTCGGTGCAGTCGGCGACGTACGCGGCCTTCTCCCAGACGTCGGGCTCGTTGTCCTTCAGCCACATGACCTTCGGCAGCCCCCACTCGGCGGAGACAGCGCCCATGCCGGAGTACTTCAGCGCCGGATCCATCGTGCGGGCCAACTTGGTGGCCTGCGCGGACGCCCGGACGTCCATCCAGAGGATCGCGGGGCGCAGGTGCTGGCCGTCGGCGTCCATCGCGACGACGGTCGCGCTCGTGGAGTCGAGGGAGATGCCGGCGATCGCCTCAGGCGGCAGTCCGGACGCCTGCATCGCCTTTGACACAGATTCTTTGATACACCGCCACCATTCGTCGGGATCCTGCTCGGCGCGGCCCGCACGAGGGTACTGGGTGTCCCACAGGACCGCATGGGTGCCGAGGAGCTTGCCGTGCGGATCGAAAATGCCGACGCGGGCGCCGCCGGTGCCCATGTCGATGCCCACCAACGCGAGTTCGGTCACGTCCTTCTCCCTCTTCCTTGAGGATTGCGGACACCACGAACCAGTGCCCTCTAAAGGCGTGACTCTAGTTATCACCCGGTGTGGGGGGCAGGGGGACGACCCCCAAATCAGGTGGACATCCGTTCACATGCGACGCCACGACTGCACGGAGAGACGTGTGCGACGCTCCGACGTGGAATCGAGCCACCAGGCGGCGGCCAGACCGCCGAGCGCGCCGCCGAGATGCGCTTGCCAGGAGACGCCCGGCACGCCGGGCAGCAGACCCCACAGGACGCCGCCCCACAGCGCGAAGATCACCAAGGAGAGCAGGATCTGGCGGGCGTCCTTGGAGAAGATGCCGCGGGCGAGCAGGTAGACCAGCCAGCCGAAGATCAGGCCGGACGCCCCCGCGGTCACGCTTCCAGGCGGGCTGATGAGCCACGCGAGCAGGCCCGAGCCCACCACCGAACTGCCGGTCGAGATGAGCCAGCGGCGAAGGCCGCCGAGCAGCACGACGACGCCCAGGACGAAGAACGGAACCGTGTTGGCGATCAGATGGCCGAAGCCGAAATGGATCAGCGGAGCGGTGAGGATGTTCGGAAGGTCGGAGACATCGCGCGGGCTGACGCCCAGCCGGTCGAGCGCGCCGCCGGTGAAGAGGTCGAGGATCTCGATCACCCACAGCAGCGCGAGCCCCAAGCCCATGAACTGGGACGCCCCCTTCACGGTGCGAAGACGGCGAGCCGGTGGCGACGGCGGGACGGGGCGGGCTGGGTACAGCGAGCTCATGACGTCCAGTCTGCCTGGCGGAGGCAACCGGCGGGGAAGGACTGGGCGTGTGTCCCGTGCCAGCATGACGGGTCTGTCGCCCCGGACGCCTCGCTCTCGGTGGGTGGGCCGGCGACGGGTCGGACCTGAATGGGGCCCGAGGCCGCCGCTAGGGTGAAACCTATGCAGGCAGACATCGGCATCATCGGCGGCTCAGGCTTCTATTCGTTCTTCGATCAGGCGGAGAAGGTGGAGGTCGACACGCCGTTCGGCGCCCCGTCCGCTCCGCTGTCGGTGGGGGAGGTCGCGGGTCGCCGCGTCGCGTTTCTGCCGCGCCACGGCGAACGGCACCAGTTCGCGCCGCACAAGGTGAACTACCGGGCGAACCTGTGGGCCCTCCGCTCGGTGGGGGTGCGGCAGGTGCTCGCACCGTGCGCGGTGGGTGGCCTGCGCCGGGAGTTGGAGCCGGGCACGTTCGTCGTGCCGGACCAGGTCGTTGACCGCACCTATCGCGCGGGCCACACCGTCTGGGAGGCGGAGGGGCCGGTCGTGCATGTGCCCTTCGCCGACCCCTATTGCCCGCGCGGACGCGAGGCGCTGTTGGGGTCCGCATCCGAGGAGACGCCCCTGGTCGATGGCGGGACCCTGGTCGTCATCAACGGCCCGCGGTTCAGCAGCCGGGCGGAGTCGCAGTGGCATGCCGCAGCGGGGTGGTCGGTCGTGGGCATGACCGGCATGCCGGAGGCGTCCGTCGCGCGCGAGTTGGCCCTGTGCTTCGCGACGGTGTGCATGGTCACTGATGCGGATGCCGGCCTCGAAGGCGAAGAGGGCGTCACTCACGCCGACGTCCTCGCCGTGTTCGAGAACAACATCGAGCGCCTGAAGGCGATGCTTCTTCGGACGATTGCCGCCATGCCGACCGGCGACTGCGCGTGTCAGCACGTGCTGGACGGCATGAAGTTGCCCTTCCCGCTGCCGTGAGCCCGTCGGCCCTGCCCGACGGCGAGGCCGCCCCCGAGGACGGTGCGTTGCCGGCGTCCGCAGCCGCGGAGCTGCACCGCCGCGCGCTCGGGGCCTACGTGCATGTGCCGTTCTGCGCCACGCGGTGTGGCTACTGCGACTTCAACACGTACACGGCGGCCGAGTTGGGCGCCGAACCGGGCGACGCCCGGACCTCGTATCTCCGCGCACTCGCTACGGAGATCGACGTGGCGGCTCGGACGCTGACCGGCGCTCCTCCGCTCAGCACCGTCTTCTTCGGTGGCGGGACGCCCACGACGTTGGCCGTGGACGACTTCGCGTCCGTCCTGGGTCGGCTCCGAGCGAGGCTGGGGATGGCCGATGACGCCGAGGTCACGACCGAGGCGAATCCCGACTCCGTGACCGAACAGTCACTCGTCGGCCTGCGCGAGGCGGGCGTGAACCGCATTTCTTTCGGGATGCAGAGCTCGGCGCCGCATGTGCTGGCGACGCTTGAACGCACCCACACCCCGGGGCGGGCGTTGCAGGCCGTCCGATGGGCGCGCGCGGCGGGCTTCGACTCCGTTTCGCTGGATCTCATCTACGGGACGCCCGGCGAATCGCTCGATGACTGGCGCCGATCGCTTGATGACGCGCTGTCCGTCAACCCTGACCATGTGAGCGCGTATTCGCTCATCGTGGAGGACGGGACGCGGCTGGCAGCCCAGGTTCGCCGTGGCGTCCTCCCCATGCCCGACGAGGACGACCTCGCCGACAAGTACGTCATCGCCGACCAGAAACTCTCCGCGGCGGGCCTGGATTGGTACGAGGTCAGCAACTGGGCGCGTCCCGGCCGGGAGTGCCGGCACAACATGGCCTACTGGACCAGCGAGAACTGGTGGGGGTTCGGCCCCGGGGCGCACAGCCATGTCGGCGGCGTCCGCTGGTGGAACGTGAAGCGTCCTCGCGCCTACGCCGCTCGTCTCCTCACGGATGCGTCTGCTCCCGGCTCGCCTGCTGCGGCGCGCGAAGTCCTGACCGACGCCGAGCGACGTGAGGAGCGCGTGTTGCTGGAGCTACGCCTCGCCGACGGGCTGCCCGTCGACGTGCTTCGGCCGACCGAGCGGGCACGCATCCCGGACGTCGTCACGAGCGGTCTCGCCGTCGAGTCAGCCGGACGCCTCCGGCTGACTCAGCGTGGGCGCCTCCTCGCGGACGCCGTCATTCGCGATCTCCTGGATTGAGCAGCGCCCTCGACGCGCTGCTGCTGAGCCGTCGGGCGGAACCGTCGTCAGCGAGCCCTCCGGAACCGCACGTGCACGCGCGGACGCTGCGCGGCGTCCACCGAGCGCGGCGGCAGGATCTCGGCCGGCCGCCCGCGCGGCAGCCGGACGCGCCATCGATCGGCCCACGGGTCGTGGCTCGGCTCGACGATGCCGTGGTGGTGGGGGCACAGCAGCACGAGGTTGTCGAGCGACGTCGGCCCGTGGGCCCACCACGGAACGATGTGGTGGGCCTGGCAGGCGGCCGGCGCCTTCTCGCAGCCGGGAAACACGCAGCCTCGGTCGCGGGCGGCGAGTGCCACCCGGATCTCGGGCGAGACCAGCCGCTCGGCGCGCCCCTGGTCGAGCACCTCAGACTCGCCACGCATCACGACGGGCAGCACCTCACAGTCGCACAGCACCTGCCGAAGCGCGGAGGGGGCGATCTCGTCACCGGTGTCCAACATGCCCCGCAATGGCGCCACGTCGCGGGCGGAGGCCAGCATCGCCTCGTGTTGCACCATCACCACCGCCCGCGGCCGGTCGCCGCCGTGCCTGGGGGCGCGTTGGTCCTGCTGGTGGGCGTCCACCATGGCCATCAGGCCGTCGGCCCGGCGCATGCCCGGGGTGACCCGAGGTGCATCGGGGGCTCGAACCTCGCCGCGTGGCTCGGCCGCGGCGTAGGCGTCCACGATCTTCATGAAGGGGGCCGCCTCCGCGACCGGGAGGCTTCCTCGGATCAAGATCGAGCCTTGGTGATCGGGCACGAAGGCCAAGTACCGCGTGCGCAGCGCGAGTTGCCGTTCGCGTTCGAGCCGAACGGCTTCCGACTCTTCCGCCACCTCGGGCGCCACCAGTTCCAGGAGCCGGCCGTTCAACCGGCGCAGCTCGGTGGAGTTGTGGTCGGCGGCGAACTCCACCATCAGGCTCTCGGCCTGCCGGACGCGCTCTGCCGACAGGGTCTCCGGCAGCTTGGCGAGGACGCCGGTGATCGCGTCCGCCTGCGCCGGGATCACCTCCCCGGACGCCGCCGCCGCGCCCACGACATCGAAGCGCTGGAGCTGACGCCCTGTCGAGACGAGGCGCGACGCCTCACGATGTGTGAGCCGGACGACCTCCGCCAGCCACGTCGACAGCGAGGTGCCGTGCGCCCGCCAGGCCGCATCACTGGCATCGACTCGTTCGGCCAACCGCGCGACCCAGGCATGCAACCGCGCCTGCGCGCGCAGCGAGACGTCGAGCAGCGCCAAGAGCTCCTCGTCGGAGCCGCTCGGTGACCGCTCCGCGAGGGCCCCCAACGCCGCCTCGATGACCTCGACCACCTGGTCGTCAGGAAGCTGCCCGTACCCCTCCACGCCCACCACCATGGGCATCCAGCCCCCATTTCTGTCACCCATCGATACATCCGCATATTTCTGGGCGGGCTTTCCCTCCGCGCTCCCCGGAACGGCGTCGGAAAGCTGTCGGACGGGCGTCCTAGGGTGGGTGACCGTGAATCGCTATTCGGGAGACGTGCTGGCCAAGGGCTGGCAGCGAGCCAATCGGCGGGCTGCGACGCCCACGCCGGTGGGGCGCGACATGGTGCTGGAAGAGCCCACCTCGGGGTTCGTCGGTGCGGTCGTGGCGTGGGAGAACGGGCTCGTGGTGTTGGAAGACCGGCGCGGGAAGCGCCGCAGCTTTCCCTTCGGGCCGAACTTCTGGCTCGACGGTCAGCCGATCGACCTCACCCCGCCCGCGCGGCGCGCAGCCACCGAGCGCGACGAAGCCCAGCGGTACAACCGCACGCACACGGCGTCCGGATCGCTGGCCGGGCCGGCCGAGCAGGCGAAGGTCGCGTTGCCCAGTCGGATCTACGTCGAGGGCCGCCACGACGCGGAGCTCGTCGAGAAGGTCTGGGGTTCCGACCTGCGGCACGTGGGCGTCGTCGTGGAGTACCTGGGCGGTATCGACGACCTGCCCGCCATCGTCGACGAGTTCGCGCCCGAGCGTGGGCGACGCCTCGGGGTCCTGGTCGACCACCTCGTGCCTGGGTCCAAAGAGTCGCGCATCGCGCAGAAGGTGACCGGCGACTATGTCTTCGTCACGGGCCACGAGTTCATCGACATCTGGTCGGCCGTGAAGCCCGAGCGACTGGGGCTTCGCTCCTGGCCAGTCGTCCCTCGCGGGCAAGATTGGAAGTCGGGCATCTGCGCCGCGCTGGGCTGGCCGCACGCGAACCAGTCCGACATCGCGCGGGCCTGGCGCCAGATTTTGGGGAGGGTCACGTCGTGGAAGGATCTGGAGCCGGGGCTGTTGACCGAGGTCGAGAAACTGATTGACTTCGTGACCGAAGACCACCTCGACCGGGAGGGCTGATGCTCACCGCCAGCGTCACTGATGCGATCGTCGACGTTTCTGCCCGCCTCGTTGTCCCGCGGTTCCGCACGCTCAAGGTCGACCAGATCGAACAGAAGCACCCGGGCGACCTGGTCACCGTCGCCGACAAGGAGGCCGAAGCCGAGCTCACGGAGATCTTCCGTGCGGGCGATCCCGACGCCCTCGTCCTCGGCGAGGAGGCGGTGTTCGCCGACCCGTCGCTGCTCGACGGATTGCCGACGGCTGAGCACGCCTGGGTGATCGACCCCGTCGACGGCACGAACAACTTCGCCCGAGGGTCGGCCGACTTCGGGGTGATGGTGGTGGAGTGCCGGCGAGGCGATCCGGTCCGCTCGTGGATCTGGCAGCCCATCCACGATCGCATGTTCATTGCGGAGGCCGGCGGGGGCGTCACGCTCAACGGGGAGGCGTTGGCTCCCTTGCCGGAGCCGGGGCGTCCGCTTCGTGCGGCCGCGCCCAAGAGCCTGCGGCACAACGATCTGTCGGGATTTCTCCTGCGCCCCACGGCTCGCTCGTGTGCGATCGACTACCCACACGTCGCGCTCGGCGAGCTGGATGTGCTCTGCTACCGCAGCCAGAACCCGTGGGATCATCTGCCCGGCGCGCTCCTGGTCTCCGAGCTCGGTGGGCGCGCCGCCCTGCACGGCGGGGACGCCTATCGCGCCGGTCGGCACGGCGTCCTGCTGCTGGTGGCGGGCAGCCCGGATGCCTGGCAGGCGGCCGACGACGCCCTGGTTACGCCGGACTGGCTGAACGGGCACCCGCGACGGGTGTGACGCGCCCGTAGGTGAGGCGCCTCAAGACCGCCTCGAACGGCCCGCGCGCGCCGCGCCGAGCCAAGGCGAGCGCGAGCGGCAGCGACCCGCACCAGACAGCGGTGGCGATGAGCGCGGCTGCGAGCGAGTTCACGTGGGCTCCGACGCCGAGGCCCCAGGCCGACATCAGCGGAGCGAGCACGATCGACTGCAGCAGGTAGAAGGTGAGCGAGCGGCGTCCGACGGCCTCGACGGCCCGGCCGAACCAGCCGAGCACCTCGCCGACGTGCGCGGCGATGAGCCCGATCGCTGCGGCGTAGCCCAGCCCGCCGGCGACGCCGGTGAGCATGGCGACGCCCACGAACATCCAGGGTGCTTCTGGCGGGGCCACCCGGACGCCCACCTGATGCAGCCCGTCGGGCAAGGCGCCGAGCCACGCGACGGCGATGCCGAGGACGGCGGTGGGCCACAGCAGGCGTCGGTGTCGGCGCGGCTCCTCGAGGACGCGGTGCCGCGCGGCCAGCCATCCGAGCAGGATCGCGACCGGGACGGCCATGCCGACCAGGCCCTGACCTGGCGTGATGAACGCCCAGAACGCCAGCCGGGCGGGGATCGTCGCGAGGTAGTCGGGGGAGCCCCCGACCGCGGCCGCGCCCCAATCCGCGCTCGCCGTCGCGTCGCCGCTGCCGGCGAGGAAGAGGCCGCCCGCCACCATGGAGGCGGCGAACCCGGCGAGCACCAGCGCGAAGACCCCGGCCCAGATGGCCACGGTCTTGTCCCGCCGTCGGAAGAACAGGGCGACGAGCACGAGGCCCGCCAGCCCGTAGGCCCCCAAGACGTCGCCGGCGAACAGCAGCGCGGCGTGGACGAAGCCGAATCCGATCATCGCCCAGTGGCGGCGCCGCAGCATGGTCCGCACGCCGCGCTCGTCGAACCCGCGGGCAGCGCGGCTCCGCGCGAATTGCATCATGCCGTAGCCGAACAGAAACGCGAACATGGGGTAGACCCGCAGGTCGACGGCGATGGCGATGGCGGCGCGGGTGATCTGGTCGGCGTGCGTGCCTCCCGTGGGGTGGGCGCTCAGGGTGTCGTGCCCGCCGCCCCACAGGTGGTAGGGCGTGTTCGCCAACGCGATGAAGAGCAGCATCGTGCCGCGGGCGAGGTCGGGCGCAAGGGCCCGTGGTGGGGCGGGGGTGGGGGTGGTCACCGGGCTCCGTTCCTGTCGGGCGGCTACGCCAGCGGCAGGCGCGTGCGAGGCCGTTTGCCCTCGGCCGCGAGGGCAGCGTAGATCATCGGCAGCCAGGCGCGGATGGTTTCTTCAGGGAAGTTCCATTCGCCGGCCTCGTAGGCGTCCTCTTCTTTGACGCCGCGCTGCACGAGGTAGTCGGCCTGCGCCCAGGTGCCGGCCAGCTCCCCGCGCTGGGTGAACGCGAAGTCGCGGTCGAACGGCTCCCCGTGGCCGGGGACCAGCAGCGACTCCGCGCGCAGGGTGCCGAGGATGCCGTCGAGCGCGCGGGGCCAGCCCTTGAGGTCGGAGTCCGGGCCGGCGGAAGGCGGGCCGGACTCCTCGAAGAGGTCGCCGGTGAAGATGACGTTCGCGTCAGGCACGAGCACCGCGGCGTCCCCGGGTGTGTGGGCCGTGCCGAAGTGGACGATCTCGATGTGGCGGCCGCCGACGTCGGCGGTCGCGGCGAGGTTGAACGTGCGCGTGGGGAACGCCAGTTCGTCGCGCCGCACTCCGAGCCGGGCGAGCTCGGCGTCCAGGTCGGCGTTCGCCTCGACGGACGCCTGCAGCGACGTGTGCCCGTAGGTCACGACGTCGGCGAACGCGCCCAGGCCGAAGAGGTGATCGTAGTGATGATGGGTCGCGACGGCCCCGACGATCGGCCGGTCGGTGACGTGCGCCACCGCCTCTCTGATCGCTCGGCCCTGCGCGGGCGACGAGCCGGTATCGACGACGAGCGCACCGGTGTCGCCGACGACGAGGCCGATGTTCACCGAGGCAGGCTCCGCGACGGCGCGGTGGATGCCGGGGGCGATCTCGGTGAAGGGCGTCAGGCTGAACTCCATGCCCGACACCTTAGGCGAGAGGGCGGACACCGGCCTCGGGGTGTTCGCAGGGAGCGCCACGCGGACCATACTGGGGCGGACACCCCAGGCGAGGAGGCCCTTCATGGACATCGATAAGATCGTCTCCGAACTCACCCTTCCGGAGAAGGCGAGCTTGCTGATCGGGGGTGATTTCTGGCACACCGCGGCGATCGAACGTCTCGGCGTCCCGGCGATCATGATGTCCGACGGCCCGCACGGCATGCGGACGCAACTGAGCCAGGGCGATCACGTCGGCACCGGCGGCTCCGAGCCGGCGACGTGCTTCCCGACGGCGAGCAACCTGCACGCGGCGTGGGATCCCGAGTTGAACCGGCGGGTCGGGGCCGCGTTGGCGGCCGAGGCGGACGCCCTCGGCGTCGCGGTCGTGCTCGGTCCGGGCGTCAATATCAAGCGGTCGCCCTTGTGCGGGCGCAATTTCGAGTACATCTCCGAGGATCCGTACCTCGCCGGCGTCCTCGGCGCGGCGATGGTGGAGGGCGTCCAGAGCGGCGGCATCGGGACGTCGGTGAAGCACTTCGCGGCGAACAACCAGGAGACCGACCGGCTGCGTGTCAACGCGATCGTCGACGAGCGCACGCTGCGCGAGATCTACCTGCCGGCCTTCGAGCGCGTCGTCAAGACCGCGCAGCCGTGGACCGTCATGTGCTCCTACAACACGCTGAACGGCGTCCGCGTGTCCGAGAACCATTGGCTGCTCACCGAGGTCCTGCGCGACGAGTGGGGCTTCGAGGGGCTGGTCGTCAGCGACTGGGGCGCGGTGGGCGACCGGCCCGCGGCCGTCGCCGCGGGCCTGGACCTCGAGATGCCGCCCGCCAAGGGCCTCTCGGACGCCGCGGTGGTCGCGGCGGTGGAGTCCGGCGACCTCCCGATCGAGGCTGTGGACGCCTGCGTCCGCCGCGTCCTCGAACTCGTCGAGCGGGGCGGCCACGTCCGGCGCCAGCCGGACTCGATCGACCTGGACGCCCACCACGCCCTCGCCCGCGAGGCGGCGGCGCAGGGCATCGTGCTGCTGAAGAACGCCCAGGTCGGCGGCGAGCCGGTGCTGCCCCTGCGTCCGGACGCCCGCGTGGCCGTCATCGGCGAGTTCGCCCGCACGACCCGCTTCCAGGGCGGCGGCTCGTCGCAGGTCAACGCGACGCGCGTCGAGAGCGCCCTGGACGCCTTCGCCGACGCGTACCCCGACGTCGATTTCGCGCCCGGCTTCCTGCTGGACGGCCCCGATGACGGACTGCTCGACGAGGCCGTCGCGGCCGCCCGGAACGCCGACGTCGCGGTCGTGTTCCTGGGGCTGACGGACGCCGAGGAGTCCGAGGGCTTCGACCGGTCCCACATGGAGTTGCCCGCGCACCAGCTCGCGCTGCTGTACGCCGTCGTCCGGGCGAACCCGGCCACCGTGGTCGTGCTCTCGAACGGGTCCGCGGTGACGATGCGCCCCTGGGACGCCGACCCGGCCGCCGTCGTCGAGGCGTGGCTGGGCGGGCAGGCGGTGGGCGGGGCCGTGGTGGACGTCCTGACCGGCAAGGTCAACCCCGCCGGACGCCTCTGCGAGACCTTGCCGCTGCGCCTCGAGGACTCCCCGGCGTACGGCAACTTCCCGGGCGATTCGGGCTCGGTGCGCTACGGCGAGGGGCTGTTGGTCGGCTATCGCGGCTTCGACTACGCGAGCAAGGAGGTGGCCTACCCGTTCGGCTACGGCCTGTCCTACACGACGTTCGAGCTGGGGGGCCTGAGCGTGGAACCGTCGGGGTCGGCGGCGTCCGGGGATCTGGCGGTGAGCGTCGGCGTCGACGTCACGAACGTCGGCGAACGTGCGGGCGCCGAGGTCGTCCAGGTGTACGTGGCCGATCCGGAGGCGTCCGTGCTGCGGCCCAAGCGCGAGCTGAGGGGTTTCGCGAAGGTGTTCCTCGAGCCGGGGGAGACCCGCCGTGTCGAGGTGACGCTCGACCAGCGCGCGTTCTCGTTCTGGTCCGCGTTGACGCGCACCTGGGTCGTCGAAGGGGGCGACTTCGTCATCGAGGTGGGTCCGCACAGCCGCGACCTGCAGCTCACCGAGACCATCGCCGTGGACGCCCCCCGCGTCGCCGCCCCGATCGACTTCAACTCCACGGCGCAGGAGTGGGCCGCGGACGCCGAGGCGATGGCGATCCTTCGCCGCCACTGCGGCGTCCCCGACGACGTGGAGCCGGGACTCTTCGCTGACGCCGACCTGATGACCCTGATCGGGAACTTCCCGCTGGAGCGGCTGGCGTCCGCGTTCGAGATCGAGCCGAGCTACGAGCACGTGTCGGCGGCCTTGGCGGAGGTCCAGGCGGTGCGCGGCGCCTGACCCCCGGTCCCGCGGTCCGGCGCCGAACGCCGGAACCCGGACGCCTCCCCCGCGCTTGCGCGGGCCTGGCAGCATCGGTGGCATGAGGATGCTTCTTCGTCTGATCGCCACGGCCGTCGCCACGGGCGTGGCCGCCTGGCTGGTGCCGGGCATCACGGTCACCGGGCACAACACGACGACCCAGGTGCTGACGCTGCTGGGCGTCGCCGTCGTCCTGGGGCTCGTGAACGCGCTCGTCAAGCCGTTCGCCCAAGTGCTGTCGGGGTGCCTGATCGTCCTGACGTTCGGCCTGTTCCTGTTCGTCATCAACGCGCTGATGCTCATGCTGACGTCGTGGCTCTGCGGCGTGCTCGGGCTCGGCTTCCACGTCAACGGCTTCGTGGCGGCACTCATCGGGTCGATCATCATCAGCCTGGTGAGCTGGCTGGTGAGCGGCGTTCTGGGGGCCAACCGGCCCGAGGTGGACCGTTACCCGCAGTAGGACGCCGACGCGCCGGATCGCGGCGCGCGGGTTCGCGCGGTAGGCTGGCACTCTGAGCCCAAGAGTGCCAGCACGCGCGGGAAGAGGTGAGACATGGACGACCGGAAGCTCGAGATCCTCAGGGCGATCGTCACCGACTACGTCTCCAGTCAGGAGCCCGTGGGTTCGCGCGCCCTCGTCGAGCGGCACAACCTCAAGGTCTCCCCGGCGACCGTGCGCAACGACATGGCGGTGCTGGAGGACGAGGGGTACATCATGCAGCCCCACACCTCCGCGGGGCGTATCCCGACCGACAAGGGGTATCGGCTCTTCGTCGATCGCCTCGCCGCCGTCAAGCCCCTGAGCCTGGCCGAGAGGCGCGCGATCTCGGCGTTCATGGCCGGGGCGTTGGACGTGGAGGACGTGGTGCTGCGCACCGTCCGGCTGCTCGCCCAGTTGACCCATCAGGTCGCGATCGTGCAGTACCCGGTGCTCTCCAGCGCGACGATCCGGCACGTCGAGGTCGTCCGACTGAGCGACGAGCGGGCGCTCGTCATCGTCGTGAACAGCCTGGGCCGCGTCGAGCAGCGCATGGTCGAGCTCGGCGTGGCGAGCGACGACGACCTCGCCGAGGTTCGCGCGCGCCTCGCGGGGGCCCTCGTGGGGCTGCAGCCCAGCGCCTCGATCGACCGGCTCGGCACGGTGTTGGAGGAGTTCCCGCCCGACCAGCGGCCGCTGGCGTCCACGGTGATCGCCACGCTGCTGGAGATGGCGGCCGTCGACCCGTCGACCCGGGTGGTCGTGGGCGGCGTCCAGAACTTGACCCGCTTCGGCGACGACTTCGAGACCACCGTGAAGCCGGTGCTCGAGGCGCTGGAGGAGCAGGTGATCCTGCTGCGCCTCCTGGGGGAGGCGGGTACGGCCGACGGCGTCACCGTGCGTATCGGCCAGGAGAACCCGTACGAGCCGCTGCAGGCCACCTCGGTGGTCGCGAGCGCGTACGGTCACGACCGCGATGTGTGGGCCACGATGGGCATCGTGGGCCCCACCCGAATGGACTATCCGTCGACCATCGCATCGGTGCGCGCCGTCGCCCGGTACGTGGGTCGGATCTTGGCAGAAGGATGATGCGTGAGCGCTGACTACTACGAGCTGCTCGGGGTGTCCCGGGACGCCTCGGCAGAAGACATCAGGAAGGCCTACCGCAAGTGGGCCATGAAGTACCATCCGGACGTCAACGACGCCCCCGACGCCGCCGAGAAGTTCAAGGCGATCGGCGAGGCATACGAGGTGTTGCGCGACCCGCAGAAGAAGGCGATCTACGACCGCGGCGGCGATCCGCTCGGTCACGGCGCCGGTGGCCCGGGCGGGCCGGGCATGGGCGGTTTCGGCTTCCCGGGCGGGGCCGGCGCGGCGGGCTTCGACATGGGCGACCTGCTCGGCGCGATGTTCGGCCAGCAGGCGTCCCGCGGGCCGCGCTCGCGCGTGCGGCGCGGCCAGGACGCCTTGGTGCGCCTGTCGCTGACGCTCGCCGAGGCGTCCTTCGGGACGACCAAGCCGCTCAAGGTCGACACGGCCGTCGTGTGCCCGAACTGTCACGGCAAGGGGTCCGCCGACGGGTCCGAGCCCACCCAGTGCGGCACCTGCCACGGGCAGGGCGACGTGACGACCGTGCAGCGGTCGTTCCTGGGTGACATTCGCACCGTGCAGCCGTGCCCGACCTGCCGCGGCTACGGCACGGTCATCGAGCACGCCTGCGGCGAGTGCAGCGGCGAGGGCCGGGTGCGTAGCCAGCGCACCATCAACGTGAAGATCCCGGCGGGCGTCACCACCGGCAACCGCGTCCACCTCGACAGCCAGGGCGAGGTCGGCCCCGGCGGCGGCCCGGCGGGCGACCTGTACGTGGAGATCTCGGTCGCCCCCCACAACGAGTTCAAGCGCGACGGCGACAACCTGGAGATCGTGGCGAAGATCCCGATGGTCGCCGCGGCGCTCGGTACGGAGTTCACCCTGAAGACGCTCGAGTCCGAGCGGGAGGATTGCAAGCCCGAAGACCGCGAGGTGAAGGTGAGCGTCCCGGCTGGCACCCAATCGGGCACCCGGCTGACCGTCGAGGGGCGCGGCGTGCCGCGTCTCCGCGGGCCCGGGCGCGGCGACCTCGGCGTTACGCTGTTGGTGCAGACGCCGAAGAACCTCGACGACTCTCAGCGGGAGCTGCTGCGGCAGTTCGCGACGTTGCGCAACGAGACCCGTCCCGAGGCTTCGGTGGACAAGGCCCGCAAGGGCATGTTCGACCGTTTGAAGGACGCGCTGAGCTGATGACCGAGGCACTCTTCCTAGGCGACCTCCACGACCCGTCCGTGGGCGCCGACATCCAGGTGATGGGCGACGAGGGGCGGCACGCCGTCTCGGTGCGGCGCATCCGCGTCGGGGAGACGATCCTGGTCGCCGACGGTGCGGGTACCGCCGTCCGGGGAGAGGTGACGGAGGTCGGCCGCGCCGACCTGCGCATGCGCGTGAGCGAGGTGCTGCACACCGCCGACAAGCCGCGGCGCTACGTCGTCGCGCAGGGGCTGGCGAAGGGCGACCGGCAGGAGCTGGCGGTCGAGACCATGACGGAGCTGGGCGTCGACGAGATCGTGCCGTGGCCGGCGTCCCGGTCGGTCGTGAAGTGGGATCCGGAACGCGCGCAACGCGGCCTCACCCGCTGGCGGTCGACCGCCCGCGAGGCCACCAAGCAGTCGCGGCGCTTCCGGGTGCCGGTGGTCGGGTTCCCGATGGGCACGGGCGAACTTGCCGAGCGCATCGGCCAGACCGCGCTGACGCTCGTGCTGCACGAGGACGCCGAGGCGTCCCTGGGCGACATCGAGCTGCCCGGCTCGGGCGAGATCATGATGATCGTCGGCCCCGAGGGCGGCATCGCCCCCGAGGAGTTGGACGCCTTCGTCGCGGCCGGCGGGCGTCCGGTGCGGCTGTCGGACGGCGTCCTGCGCACCTCCACCGCCGGCGTCGTCGCGCTCGCCCAGGTGCAGGTGCTGGCCGAGCGGTGAGCGACCGGCCGGGCGACCCGGCGTCCTTCTCGTTCTCCCCGGGGGTCGTCCTCGACAACGGGCTGGGGCGCACGGGCGTCATCACCACGCCGCACGGCACGATCCGGACGCCTGCGTTCGTCGTCGTCGGCACGAAGGCGACCGTGAAGGCCGTCCTCCCCGAGGACGTCGCGCGCCTCGGCGCGCAGGCCGTCCTCGCCAACGCGTACCACCTGTACCTGCAGCCCGGCTCCGACCTGGTCGACGCCGCGGGCGGGCTCGGGCGGTTCATGAACTGGCAGGGGCCGACGTTCACCGACTCGGGCGGCTTCCAGGTGATGAGCCTGGGCGCCGGCTTCAAGAAGGTGCTCGCGATGGACACGGCGGGCGTCGCGAACGACGACGTGATCGCCGCCGGCAAGGAGCGCCTCGCGCAGGTCGACGAGGACGGGGTGACGTTCAAGTCGCACCTCAACGGCGACCGGCACCGGTTCACGCCCGAGGTCAGCATGCGCGTCCAGCACGAGTTGGGCGCCGACGTCATGTTCGCGTTCGACGAGCTGACCACCCTGATGAACACGCGAGGCTATCAGGAGGCGTCCGTCGACCGGACGCACCGCTGGGCCGAGCGCTGCCTGCGCGCCCACGCCGAGCTGACGGCGTCCCGGGTGGGGAAGCCCTACCAGGCGCTGTTCGGGGTGGTGCAGGGCGCGCAGTACGAGGACCTGCGCCGGAAGGCCGCGGCCGGGCTCGCCGGCCTGGACGCCGACGGTCGCGGGTTCGACGGCTACGGCATCGGCGGCGCCCTCGAGAAGGAGAACCTCGGCACGATCGTCGGCTGGTGCTCGGAGGAACTGCCCTTTGACAAGCCGCGGCACCTGCTGGGCATCTCCGAACCGGAGGACTTCTTCGCGGCCGTCGCCGCGGGCGCCGACACGTTCGACTGCGTGAACCCCTCGCGCGTGGCCCGCAACGGCGCGATCTACACCGCCGACGGGCGCTACAACGTCAACACCGCCCGGAATCGCTGGGCCTTCGGCCCGTTGGAGGACGGCTGCGACTGCTACACGTGCGCGCACTACAGCCGCGCGTACGTGTTCCACCTGTTCAAGGCGAAGGAGATGCTGTCGTCGACGTTGGCGACGATCCACAACGAGCGGTTCACCGTCCGGCTGGTCGACGACATCAGGGCCGCGATGGAGCGCGGTGAGCTGGACGCCTTCCGCGACGAGTTCCTCGGTCGCTTTCACGCCCGCACGGCTCGCTGAACCGGGCCGCCCCGGTCGACGGCGGCGTCCCGGCCGTGAGATCGTCGGGCATGGCATACGACCCGGAACTGGCCGACCGCATCCGCGTCGCGCTGGCGGAGGAGTCCGCGGTGAGCGAGCGTGCGATGTTCGGCGGGCTCGGCTTCATGATCGACGGCGCGATGGCCGTCGCCGCCGGCAGCGGCGGCAGCCTGATGCTGCGCGTGACCCCCTCCGACGCCGCCGAACTCGCCGGAGTCCGGGGCCTGGCCCCCATGGAGATGCGCGGCGGCCCGATCCGCGGCTGGATGCTGGCGGACGCCGCGGCCACGGCGTCCGACGAGAGCCTGCGCGCCCTGGTCGCGCGCGGGGTGGCCGCAGCGCGCCGGGCAGGGCCAAGGAAGAGGCGGTAAGGCCGCCAGCGCACCCGCGTCGGTTCTCCTCGCGCGAGACGCGGACGCCCGCGACAGCGCGTCCCGAATGCCCGCCCGACGGGGGAGGGGAGATTTCCCCGCCCCCGACGAGAAAACCTCGTCTGGCCTGGGTCGACGTTGCTAGTGTTCAGGGTGCGAAGCCCAGCGGACAACGGGGAAGAAGAGGGACCATGCTGACCGTTTCCACCGGCGCGCGCACCGACGTGGGGCGAGTGCGCCGCCTGAACGAGGACTCCTACGTCATCGGTCGGCGCCTCTGGATGGTGGCGGACGGCATGGGGGGCCACGCGGCCGGCGACGTCGCGAGCCATCTCATCGCCGAGCGGTTCGACCGCCTCCGCGACGCTCCGGCGCTTCGGCGGGGCGACATCGAGACGGCGCTGCGCGAGGCCAACACCGCGGTGGTCGGCTACGGCATCTCGCACCCGGTGGCGCAGGGGCTCGGCAGCACGGTCACCGGGCTGGCCGGCATCTCGACGGACGCCGGCGAGCGGTGGCTCGTCTTCAACGTCGGCGACTCGCGCGTCTACTCGTGGCTCGGCGGCGAGCTGACGCGCGTCACCGTCGACCATTCCGAGGTGGAGGAACTCATCGCGGCCGGTGCCCTCACGCCCGACGAGGGCCGCGTCCACCCGCTGCGCAACGTGATCACCCGCAGCCTTGGTTCGCGGCTGGTGCCCGAGCCCGACTACGTCGAGCGGCCGCAGGTGCCCGGCGAGCGGTTCGTCGTCTGCTCCGACGGGCTGAACTCCGAGCTCACCGACGTCCAGATCGCCGCGATCATGGCGCAGGACGCCGACCCCCAGTCCACGGCGGACGCCCTCGTGGCCGCCGCTCTCGATGCCGGCGGGCACGACAACGTGACGGTGGTCGTCCTGCAGATCGGGGACTGAGGTCAGGCGGCCGCCTGGAGGGCGGCGACCGCCGAGCGCGCGAGTTCCTGGGTGACGAACGGAGCCGTGGGCAGGTTGAGCACGCGCTGCGAGAGATCGGTGGCCACCGGCGTCGCCGCGGGGTCGTACCCGTACCTGCCGGGGTCCTTGGGTCCCGGGCACAGCGTGGGCCGGTACCAGTCGCCCGGCTCGACCCCGGCTGCATCGAGCAGCGTGAAGGCCGCCGAGGCGGACTCCGCGTCGCGGAGCAGCACGGGGAACCGCACGAGGGGCACGTCGCGGGCGAACGCGGCAGGAATCTCGACGCGTGCCGCGCGGGCCAACGCCTCCCGGTAGGAGGCGGCGATGGTGCGCCGGTGCGCGCGGATGCTGTCGTAGCGGGGGAGGGACGCGGCGACGGCCGCGAGGGCCGGCCCGCCCAGCGCGGTGGCGGGGCCGACGTTGACGCCGCGCTCCTCGGCCGGGTGGATCGACGGGTCCACGAGGCCGGCGCGCGCGAGCAGATCGAACGCCGCGTGCCCCGCGACGCCGAGGCGTCCCGCGGCGCGGCGAATCGGCGGGGTGGCGCGAAAGGCGACCCTCGCGAGAGCCGTCGGGGCGGGCAGCGTCGACAGGCGCGCGATCAACTCGCCTCCGAGCGCGGGCTCGATCGCGGGGTTGACCCAGACGGCGCCGCCGGCGCGGGTCGGCAGCATCTTGTCGAGGCCGAAGCTGTGGACGGAGACGTCGGCGGCCGGGCTCACGGTCCCGAGCGCGTGGGCGGAATCCTCCACGATGACCACGCCGGCGGGGACGGCTGCGCGGGCCGAGGAGACGTCGGCCACCGGGCCGAACGTGTGCTGCACGACCACGGCGCGGGTGGCGGGGGAGAGCGCCCGTGGAAGGGAACGGACGTCCAGGGAGAGCGTGGCGGGCGACGTTTCCGCCCACGCCGGGGTCAGGCCCGCCGCGAGGATCGGGTTCACCGCGGTGATGCACGTGAACGGCTGCGTGACCACGGTGCCCGGTCCCCGGCACGCGGCGACGGCGGAGAGGAGCACCTCCAGGCCGTGCCGCGCCTTCGAGACGAGGAACCAGTCGTCCGCATCGGTGCCGGAGCGCGCGGCAAGCCAGCCCCGGACGTCGTCAGCGGTACTCATGGCCGCACCAGCCTAGATCGCCACGGCCGCGGCCCTGGGGAAACGGCCCGAGACTCGTGCGGCGCGCGTGCTGCCCGCGCCGATTCACGACGCCACGAGCAGCACCGCCACGATCGCGCAGGCGAAAGCGGGCAGCCCGACGGTGACCCGGATCCGGTGGCCCAGCTCCCAGCGGGCTCGGCTCCGCCGCCAGTCGGGCGGAAGATCGGCCGGATCCCACCCGTTGATCGCGTTGTTCACGGGGTGATTGATGACCAGCGTGGAGGACGCCATCGCCGCGACGCCCACCGCCGCGGCCAGCTGCCACCAGGCGCCCGGCAGTCCGGCGGCGAAGGCGAGCACGGTGGCAGCCAGCCCGCTGAGCAACGCCAGCACCAGCAGCACGGGCATGAGCGGTTGCAGGACCCGGTTCATGCCCGCCTCCATCGTCGCGTAGCCCGCTCCGTCGAGCAGGTGCTGGGCCGGGATCAGGGCCCACAGCGTGATCGCCATGAAGCCCACCACCAAGCCGACGCTGAACAGGTGCAGACCGGCCGCGACGGCGTAGGCGGCGCTCATCGGGCCGCTCCGGTCGCGCGCGTCCGGCGTCCGACCAGCCGGCGCAGGGCGGCCTGCTTGGCCATGAAGAGCCCGGAGAGCGCCATCAGCGGGAGGGCTCCGGCGGCCAGGACCAGACGGGCGGTCTCGGCGGGCGCCAGGGGGAGGTAGATCGCGAGGGCCGCGATCGCCGCGATCGCCACGTGAACGGAGCGCACGATCGCGCGGAGCTTCGCCGGACTGGGCATGGGGGATCACCTTTCTCGTATGTTTACGTATGTAAGGTTACATGCGTTAGGGTGTTCGTCAAGGGAAGGGAGAGTGCCAGGTGACGCAGACGACACGGCGGCGCAACGCCCGCGGCGAGGGCGAGCGCCTGAGGCAGGAACTGATCCGCGCGGCCAGCCAGTTGCTCGAATCGCTGCCGGGTGAGGAGTCGTTGTCGTTGCGCGCCGTGGCCAGACAGGCCGGGGTCTCGGCGCCGAGCGTGTACCTGCACTTCGCCGACAAGGGCGAATTGGTCGGCGCGGTGCTCGCGACCCGGTTCGCCGAGTTGGACCGGGCGATGGCGGCCGCCGCCGACCGAGCCGCCTCGCCGGAGGCGGAGTTGTGGGAGCGCTGCGCCGCGTACGTCGGTTACGCCGAGCAGCACCCGGGCAACTACCGGGTGATGTTCGCGGCGGTCCCGTCCGGCGACCGGCCCGACGAGGCGGCGCCGGGGGCCGAGATGGTGCGGCGGCTCGGGCGGCTGGCGATCCGCTGCGGCGCCACCGGGGACCCGCTGGAGGTCGGCACCGTGCTGTGGTGCGGGCTCCACGGGATCGTCACCCTGCCCGAGTCCAAGCCCCTGTTCCCGTGGCCGGGCCGCGAGCTGCTGCTGCGGCGGCTCATCGCGTGCGTCACCGGCTGAGCTCGGTTGTGGGTCCGCGGCGCCAGCAGAACGGACGCCCGCGTCCTGAACTATCGAACGCACCATCGTGCAGCGAAGCGACGGACGTGTTACGCACTCGTGGCGCCGTCGGGGCCGGAGCGAACGGTCTCGTTACGCGTCGATGACAGGCCCCTTTTTCGAGAGGCGGACGCCCATTCCCGGCGAATAATCGAACGAGACCTGTCGCCGGCGACGACTCTGGTGCCGGCTGCTCGGACGGGGTCGGCCTGGCGATTCGACCCACCGGGAAGCAGAGGCACCATGTCCATCGATACGCGTCAACCGTCGGGCGGCGGGGCCCCCGACGCCCGCACGGAGTCCGCCGACTACCTGGAGAAGCGGTCGTTGAAATCCGGCTCCGCTGGGTGGATCCTGCTCGCCGGGCTCGGCGTCAGCTACGTGATCTCGGGCGACTTCTCGGGGTGGAACGGCGGCCTGGCCGAGGGCGGCTTCGGCGGCCTGCTGATCGCCTTCGGGATCATCGCCGTCATGTACTTCTGCATGGTGCTGGGCATGGCCGAGCTCTCCTCGGCGCTCCCGGCGGCCGGCGGCGGCTACACGTTCGCGCGAGCCGCCCTGGGGCCCTGGGGTGGCTTCGCGACCGGCGCCGCCGTGCTGATCGAGTACACGATCGCCCCGGCCGCCATCGCGACGTTCATCGGGGCCTACGTCGAGTCGCTGCACCTGTTCGGCATCACCGACGGCTGGTGGGTGTACCTCGCGGTGTACGCGATCTTCATGGCGATCCACCTGACCGGGGCGGGCGAGGCGCTCAAGACCATGTTCGTCATCACGGCGATCGCCTTGGTGGGCCTGGTCGTGTTCGTCGTCGCGGCGCTGGGGATGTTCCACCCCGCGAACCTGACGAACATTCCGGTGGACCAGGCGGCGGCCGGGGCGTCCCCGTTCCTGCCGTTCGGGACGCTCGGCATCTGGGCGGCCCTGCCGTTCGCGATCTGGTTCTTCCTCGCGGTCGAGGGCGTCCCGCTGGCGGCCGAGGAGGCGGACGACCCGGCCAAGGACGTGCCGCGCGGCATCATCCTCGCCATGTGCGCCCTCGTCGTCACGGGCGCGCTCGTGCTCGTGCTGGCCCCCGGGGCCGGCGGCGCGCAGCAGATCGCCGAGTCCGGCAACCCGCTGGTGCTCGCGCTCGGCGATTCCGTCTGGGCTCGGGTCGTGAACTACATCGGCCTCGCGGGCCTGGTCGCGAGCTTCTTCTCGATCATGTACGCCTACTCGCGGCAGACGTTCGCCCTCTCGCGGGCGGGCTACCTGCCGACGCGCCTGTCGGTGACGAACTCGCGCAAGGCCCCCGTGTTGGCGATCGTCGTGCCGGGTGTGATCGGGTTCGTGCTCTCCCTCACCGGACAAGGGGCGATGCTGCTCAACATGGCGGTGTTCGGCGCGGCCGTCAGCTACGTTCTCATCATGGTGAGCCACATCGTCCTGCGCGTGAAGCAGCCCGCGCTCGTGCGGCCCTACAAGACCCCGGGCGGCATCGCGACGACCGCGGTCGCCCTGGTCATCGCGGCGGCGTCCGTCATCGCGACCTTCCTCGTGGACGTGCGGGCGGCCGGCCTGACGTTCGCGGCCTTCGCCGCGATGATGGCCTACTTCGGCCTCTACAGCCGCCACCACCTCGTCGCCAACTCCCCGGACGAGGAGTTCGCGGCCCTCACGTCGGCGGAGGGGGAGGTCGCGTGACCGTCCGGACGCACGCGCTGAACGGGACGACCTACCGCTTCGACGGCCTGGTCGACCTCCTGGCGAAGGCGACCCCGAAGCGCTCGGGCGACGAGCTGGCCGGCTGCGCGGCGTCCTCGGCCGCCGAGCGGATCGCGGCCCAGTGGGCACTGGCCGACGAGCCTCTGGCGACCTTCCTCAACGAGGAGGTCGTGCCGTACGAGACCGATGAGGTCACCCGACTCATCATGGATTCCCACGACCCGGACGCCTTCGCGCCGGTGTCCTCCCTGACGGTGGGCGAGTTCCGGAACTGGCTGCTCGACGTCGCGACGCGGCCCGACTCCTCGGCGATCCTCACGGCCCTGGCGCCCGGGCTCACCCCCGAGATGGCGGCGGCGGTGAGCAAGCTCATGTCGCTGCAGGACCTGATCTCGGTCTCCGGGGCGGTGCAGGTGACGTCCGGCTTCCGGACGACCCTCGGCCTCAAGGGCACCCTCGCCACGCGGCTGCAGCCGAACCACCCGACGGACGACCCGGCGGGCGTCTCGGCGGCCATCCTCGACGGCCTCCTGCTGGGGTCGGGGGACGCCGTGGTCGGCATCAACCCCGCGTCCGACTCGCCGCAGGCGTCCGCCGACCTGCTCTACCTGATCGACGACGTCCGGCAGCGGCTCGACATCCCCACCCAGTCGTGCGTCCTGACGCACGTGACGACGACGATCGGGCTGATCGAGGCCGGCGTCCCGGTGGATCTGCCGTTCCAGTCGATCGCGGGCACCGAGAAGGCGAACACCGGCTTCGGCGTGACGCTGGCGATCCTGCGGGAGGCCGACGAGGCGGCTCGCTCGCTCCGGCGCGGGGTCGTCGGCGACAACGTCATGTACTTCGAGACCGGTCAGGGCTCGGCGCTCTCGGCGGACGCGCATCGCGGCGTCGGCGGGCGTCCGGTCGACGAGCAGACGCTGGAGGCCCGCGCCTACGGCGTCGCGCGGGCCTTCTCGCCGCTGCTGCTGAACACCGTGGTCGGGTTCATCGGGCCCGAGTACCTCCACGACGGCAAGCAGATCATCCGGGCCGGGCTGGAGGACAACTTCTGCGGCAAGCTGCTCGGCGTCCCGATGGGGGTGGACGTCTGCTACACGAACCACGCCGAGGCCGACGACGACGACATGGACGCGCTGCTCACCCTGCTGGCGGCGGCCGGGACGAACTACGTGATCTGCGTCCCGGGGACCGACGACGTCATGCTGGGCTATCAGAGCCTGTCGTTCCACAACGCGCTGGCCGTGCGCCGGTCGCTGGGGCTGCGCCCGGCGCCCGAGTTCGAGGCCTGGCTCGAGCGCATGGACATGGCCGACCGGGCGGGGCATGTGGTGCCCCGCGACCCGATCGGGTCGCCGCTGGCCGAGCTGGTGCGGAGGTGAGCGGCGTGGGCGACGACGTGCAGATCAGCGAGTTCTGGGCGCCGCTGCGCCGCACCACCCAGGCGCGGATCGGCCTGGGGCACACGGGCGACGGGCTCCCGACGGCGCACCGCCTCGCCCTGCGCGAGGCGCACGCGCTGGCGCGGGACGCGGTGACGACCCCGCTGGACGTCCCGTCGCTCGTCGAGGGCCTCGCGGACGCCGGCGTCCCCGAGGCCTACCAGGTGACCAGCCGGGCGGCGGACCGCGACGAATACGTCCGGCGGCCCGATCTCGGACGCCTCCCCGCCGACCTGGGCGGCCTGGCGGAGGCCGGCGCCGGGTTCGACGTCGGGATCGTGCTGGCCGACGGACTGTCGCCCCGGGCGGTCATGGACCACGGCCCCGCGATGGTCGCCGCCCTGCTGGACGCCCTCCCGGGCGACCTGACCCGCGCGCCGCTCGTGATCGCGACGAACGCGCGGGTCGCGCTCGGCGACCACGTGGGGGAGGCGTTGGGGCTCGGCACGCTGCTGGTGCTGATCGGCGAGCGTCCGGGGTTGTCGGTGGCCGACAGCCTCGGCCTCTACCTGACGCATCGCCCCCGGCCTGGGCGTGCCGACTCGGAGAGAAACTGCATCTCGAACATCCATCCGCCCGAGGGACTCGGGTACCGGCAGGCCGCCGCGACGGCCGTCCGGCTGCTCGGGGCCTCGCGCGAGTTGGGGCGCTCGGGTGTCGCCGTGAAGGACATCGGCGTCGACCGCGCACTGGGGGGCTGAGCCGGCTCCTGTGCCCGGGGAACGGACGCCCGCGGCGTGGGGGGTCGAATGCCGGTTGGGCGATACGCGCTCCGGCCCTGACGAGGGTTGTTAGCGTGCGGGCTCCAGCCCGCGCGACGACCGGAGGCAGCATGACGACCCCTCCTGCCGGCGCCCCTCGGCCCCGGTGGACGCCCGTCACCCCGGCGACCTCCCCAGCGCCCGCGCTGGAGGGATTCGAGTACGTCCGGCCGCTGGGGTCGGGCGGCCAGGCGGACGTCCACCTCTACCGTCAGCGCCTCCCGCACCGGCTGGTCGCCGTGAAGGTCCTGCGGGAGCGCGACCCCGCCGCCGCGGCGTCCCTGGTGGCCGAGGCGAACGCGCTGGCCGCCGTCGAGCACCCCCACATCGCGGAGGTGTACGCGGTCGGCGTCGCGCCCGACGGGCGTCCCTACCTGGTGATGCGCCACGACCCCGGGGCGACGCTCGCCGACCGGGCGGGCGCGGTCGGCGTCGAGGAGGCCCTGCGCCTCGGCGTCCAGCTGTCCGGCGCGGTCGCGACGCTGCACGCGGCCGGACTGCTGCACCGCGACATCAAGCCGGCGAACGTGCTCGTCAGCGCCTACGGGACGCCCATTCTCGCCGACTTCGCGCTCGCCGCCGGCCCGGACGCCGACGAGGCCGGGGCGTCCCTGCCCTGGACGGCCCCCGAACTGCTGCTGGGCGGTGAGCCGGCCACCGAGGCGTCCGAGGTGTACGCGCTGGCCGCCACCCTCTGGACCTTGCTCGCCGGGCGCGCGCCCTACGCCGACCCGTCCGGCGACGACACGCCCGCCGCGCTGCTGCGCCGGGTGCGGGCGGGACGCCTCGGCGCCCTCCCCGGGGACGTCCCCGACGGCCTCGCCCGGCTGCTGCGCCGGGCGCTGGACGCCGATCCGTCCCGGCGGCCGGCGTCCGCCCGGGCCTTCGGCGCCGAACTGCGCGCCCTGCAGAGCGACCTGGGGCTGCCGCGCACCGACTGGCTGGCGGACGGCGGTGACGCGCCCGAGGCGTCCCCGCGCGCACACCCGAGCGGACGCCACCCGGCGCCCTGGCTTGTCGGAGGGCTCACGGTCGCGATCGCCGCGGGGGCGCTCGGGGTGTGGGGGCTGATCGCGCCCC
>NZ_JBDHZL010000019.1:0-37860 GCF_039811905.1 Nigerium sp.
CGCGCACGCGAACTCCAGGCGCGCACGCGAAACCGTGTGACGTTCTCCACACCAGAGTGTGGAGAACGTCAGGTAGAAACGCACACGGGCGTGGGCAGGCCCACCTCCAACACGGGCGCGGGGCTACGGCACCAACACCTCACGGCCGCCGAGGTACGGACGCAACGCCTCCGGCACCCGCACCGACCCGTCGGGCTGCTGGTGGTTCTCGAGGATCATGATGATCGTGCGGGTCATGGCGCACAGCGTGCCGTTCAGGGTGGCGAGCGGACGGGGCCCCTGGGCGTCCCGCAGCCGGATGCCCAACCGCCGCGCCTGGAACTCGGTGCAGTTCGACGTGGACGTGATCTCGCGGTAGCGGTTCTGCGTCGGCAGCCAGCCGTAGCAGTCGTACTTGCGGGCCGCGGACGCCCCCAGGTCGCCCGACGCGACATCCAGCACCTGGAAGGGGATCTCCAGCGCCCGGATGAACTCCTTCTCGTACCCGAGCAGCTTCTGGTGCTCGGCCTCGGCGTCCGCCGGATCGCAGTAGACGAACATCTCCGCCTTGTCGAACCAGTGCACGCGGAAGATGCCGCGCGTGTCCTTGCCGTACGCGCCCGCCTCCCGGCGGAAGCAGCTCGACCAGCCGAGGTAGTGCCGCGGCAGGGTCGCGGCGTCCAGGATCTCGTCGGAGTGATAGGCGGCCAGCGCCACCTCGGACGTGCCGACCAGATACAGGTCGTCCTTCTCCAGGTGGTAGACGTCGTCGGCGGCCTGCCCGAGGAAGCCGGTGCCGCCCATCGCCTCCGGCTTCACCAGCGACGGGACGATCATCGGCGTGAACCCCCACTCGGACGCCTTCGCCATCGCGAACTGCAGCAACGCCATCTCCAGCTGCGCGCCCACCCCGGTCAGGAAGTAGAACCGCGAGCCGGACACCTTCGCGCCCCGCTCCATGTCGATCGCGCCGAGCGCCTCGCCGATCTCCAGGTGATCCTTCGGCTCGAACCCCTCGGCCGCGAAGTCGCGCGGCGTCCCCCAGCTCTCGATGACGTACAGGTCGTCTTCCCCGCCGGCCGGGACGCCGTCGATCACCAAGTTGCCGAGCTGCAGCATCAGATCGTCGAAGGACGCCTTCGCGGCCTCCGCGTCGGCGGCCGCGCGCTTCACCTCGGCCGACAGCTCCTTGGTGCGGGCCAGCAGCGACTGCTTCTCCTCGGGGTCGGCCTTCGGGACGCGCCGCGACAGGTCCTTCTGCTCGGCCCGCATCGCCTCCGAACTCGAGATCAGCGCCCGCCGCGTCTCGTCGGCGGCCAGCAACTGGTCGACGAGTTCGGTCGACTCGCCGCGCGCCTGTTGCGAGCGGCGAATGCGGTCAGGGTCGGTGCGCAGAATCTTCGGGTCGATCACGGCCGCGATTCTATCGCGGGCGTCCGGACGAACCCGTGGGCGTCCTGACAAGCCATCCGGGACGTTGGTGAGCAACAATGGAGACTCCGTCGAAAGGGGTCCGATGCACAGGACGCCGGTGCGCGCCTTCTGGGCGACTCTCGCGCTCGCCGTCGCCCTCGGCCTGTGGACGTGGCTGTCCCTGAGCACCGCCGCCTTCGCGGCCTGGGACGCCTCCGCGCTGCGGCCGGGCATCGACCTGTGGTCGATCGCCGGCCAGGTCGCCGCCGCCGTCGCGGTGCTCACGTGGCCGGGCGTCACGTACAGCGTCCTCGTCGTGGTGGGCGTGTGGGCCTACCACCGGCGCCTGCGCAACCTCGCGTGGGCGCTCGTGATCTCGGTCGGGTTCAGCTGGGGCGGGCAGCGGCTCATCAAGGCGCTGGTGCAGCGTCCCCGGCCGCCGGACGCCCTCCCGCTGTTCACCGCGGAGGGCTGGGCCTACCCGTCGGGGCACATGGCGGCGATCACGACGCTCGGCGTCCTGGTGATGGTCACCGTCACCGTCGCTCGCGCGCGGCCGGCGGCCCGCTGGGCCGCACGGCTGGCGTCCGTGGTGGTGATCGTGCTGATCGGGCTGGACCGCTGGCTGCTGCGCGCCCACTACCCCACCGACATCGTCGCCGGCGCCCTGTGGGGCGCGCTGTCGGCGTCCGCAGCCGTCGGGCTGACGGGCGTCCACGTGCCGCAGCCGTGGTCGGGGCGCGCGCGGGCGTCCCGCCATGCGGGGCCCGCCCGCCTCGCGCTGATCGTGAATCCGACGAAGGTGCCCGACTGGGCGGTGCTGCGGCAGCAGGTGGAGGGCGCCTGCGCCGAGCACGGCTGGCCGGCCGCGACCTGGCTGGAGACCGAGCCCGACGACCCGGGGGCCGGCATGACGCGCCGGGCGATCCGGATGAAGGCCGACCTCGTGCTGGTGGCCGGCGGGGACGGCACCGTCCGGGCGGTGTGCGCCGGGCTCGCCGGGTCGGGCATCCCGCTGGGCATCGTCCCGGTGGGCACGGGCAACCTGCTGGCGCGCAACCTCGGCATCCCGCTCGACGTCGCGGACGCCCTCGACGTCGCGTTCGCGGGCGAGCCGCGGCTCATCGACCTCGTCCGGCTGCGGCTCGACGACAGCCACGAGGACCACTACTCCGTCGTCATGGCGGGCGTCGGTGCGGACGCCGAGGTGATGGCCCAGACGAACCCCGACCTGAAGCGCGTCGTCGGGTCGGCCGCCTATGCGGTCGCGGCCGTGCAGGCGGCCAGCCGGCCGCCGTTCGGGGTGCGCGTCGAGATGGACGGCGACGAGGTCGTGGACGCCCCGGCCGCCATGGTGCTCGTCGCGAACGTCGGGCAGCTCACCGGCGGCATCACGATGGTCCCGGACGCCCGCGCCGACGACGGCCGGCTCGACCTCGTGGTCGCGCAGCCGCGGCGTCCGGCGGACTGGGTGACGATGGCCGGCCGGGTCGTCGGGGGCCTCTCGGACGCCCAGGGCGTCCAGCGGCGGCAGGGACGCCGCGTCCTCATCGAGACCGAGGACCCGGTCGAGTTCCAGATCGACGGCGACACCGTCGGCAGGCACACGCGCGCGGAGGCGTCCGTGGAGCCGGGCGCGCTCACCGTGCTGGTTCCGCCGGACGCCCCCTGACGCCCGGCTCGCCCCACCCCTGCGGGGCCCTCCCCTGCGGGGCCCTCCCCTGCGCTGCCCCGCTCAGCGGCCCACGACGCCGGCGAACCACTCGCGGGCGTCGATGAACTCCTCGTCGGAGAAGCCGCGCGCGATCTTCGGGCGCACGCTGTCGGCGCGCGGGTACGAGCCCAGGAACGTCACCCGCGCGCAGACGCGGTGGAGGCCCATGAGGGCCTCGGCCATGCGCGGCTCGTCGACGTGGCCTTCGGCGTCGATCGAGAAGCAGTAGTCGCCGAGGTTCTTCTTCGTCGGGCGCGACTCGATACGGCACAGGTTCACCCCGCGGACGGCGAACTGCTCCAGGATCTCGAGCAGGGCCCCCGGGTGGTCGGCGTACATGTAGGCGACGAGCGTGGTCTTGTCGGCGCCCGTGGGCTCCGGGATCTTGCCCGGCTGCTGCACCAGCACGAACCGCGTCACCGCGCCGCCGTTGTCGGCGATGTGGTCGGCGGCGGCCTCCAGCCCGTACAGGTCGGCCGCGACCTGGGCGCAGACGGCCGCGTCATAGCGGCTCTCAGGGTCGGACACCTCGGCCGCGGCGGCGGCCGTCGAGCCGCCCTCCGTGATCGCCGCCCCCGGCACGTGGGCGGCCAGCCAGTCGCGCGTCTGCGCGTGCGCGTGCGGGTGGGTGAGGACGCGGTGCACGTCCTCCAGCCGCGTCCCGGGGCGCACCGCCAGCACGAACTGCACCGGCAGCAGCACCTCCCGGACGATCGCGAGCGGCGCCCGGCCGCTGCTGAGGTTGTCGAGCGTCGTCGTGACGCCGCCCTCCACCGAGTTCTCGATCGGCACGAGCGCCTGCGCGACGTCGCCCGACCGGACGGCGTCCAGCGCGTGACCGACGGTCCCGAACGGCTGCGCGGGGGCGTCGCTGAAGGTCAGCAGCGCCTGGTGGGTGAAGGTTCCTGCGGGGCCGAAGTATCCGATCACCGGGGCAGCCTAGCGCCGACCCGCCACCGCCGACCGCCTCCTGGACGGCCGCCGGCCGGCCCCCGGCAGCATCTCGCGCAGGGTCGTGAGCAGCCCGCGGAGCGTCGGCAGCTCGCGACCGGACGCCCACCACCACCGGACGACGGCCACGATGATGCCGATCTGGATGAACGAGCAGATCACGTCGCGGACGACGAACGTCACGCCGGTCATCGCCTCGGTGAACCCCACGGTCCGGCCGGCGACGTACGCGACCGACAGGGCGGCGCCGCGCCACAGCAGCAGCATGTCGAGCTTGTTGCGGGTGAGCAGCGCGAGCGGCACCCAGGCGATCAGGTCGTACCAGGGCAGACTGTACGGCGAGCTGATAACCCACGCCGCGGAGATGACCAGCGCGGTCCGGGTGGCGATCGTCAGCGGGTCTTGGCGAGCGGGGACGTGGGCGCCGGGCACGGCGTCCCACGGCACCACGCGCGACAGCATCCAGCCGACGACGAGCATCAAGACCCAGCCGGTGAGGCCCGTGATCGAGCTCGCGAGGTTGTCGGGCAGGACGAACTCCAGCGCGCCCTTGAAGATCGGCGCCCACGAGCCGCCCGAGACGTACCCCGTATTCCGGGACGCCGCGAGCAGCGCGCCCGGCGGCGACAGGATGCCGTAGCCGATGCCGATCGGCACGGCCGCGCCGAGGCCGAGGGAGAGCAGCTTCTTCCAGTCGCGCCGGTACCCCCACGCCAGGGCGATACCGTAGAAGACGAGCGACACCTTGACGCACCCGGCGAGCCCGATGCACAGGCCCGTCACGAACGAGCTGCGCCGCACGAACCACAGGCCGGCGATCGCGAACACCAGCGAGATCGCCTCGTTGTGCGCCCCGGCGATCACCGCCCAGATCAGCAGCGGGTTCAGGATCGTCAGCAGCACCGAGCGCGTCTGCCGGGCCGGGTTGCCGTGGGCGAGCTTGATCATGATGCCGCAGATCACGATGAACGGGATCACGCACATCATCTGCAGCCAGAACACGACGTCGTGCATCGAGTCGCCGCCCAGCACGTTCGCCAGGTACTGCGAGAACGACGCGATCGGGCCGTAGACGCTCGGCGTGTCCTGCCAGGGCCGCTCGGTCCAGATCAAGACCGGGTCGTAGGTCTGCCGGAAGATCTCCGCGGGCGGGATCGAGTACGGGTCGATGCCGAGCACCTGCAGCCGCCCGTAGGCGGCGTACATCAGGACGTCCGCGCTCGTCAGCGGCGGGACGCAGGCCGTCAGCAGGTTGATGCCCACCCCCAGGTAGACCAACCGCCGGATCGACGGGCGCCAACCCGCCGCGACCGCCCGCCAACTCACCCACAGCCCGACGGCGCCCACGATGATGCTCACCCAGAGCACGGGCACCAGGATCCATTGGCTGAGCGGCAGCCCGTAGCGCGCGCCCACGTCGGCCGGGATGAACCACGGCGGCAACAGGCTGCGCGCCGGGCCGACGTTGAGCGTGACCGTGGAGGGCCCGAGGAACGCGACGACGATCGTCGTGAAACAGGACGCCAGAATCAGGCGGAACCCGATCCGCTGGTTGGAGCTCCAATCTCCCTCCAGCCAGTGCCGGACGCGCTCGGCAGCGGCGTGCACGTTCACGGGACTCCTCTTCGCTCAGGCTGCGCTCAGGCTACCGGTCGGAACGGCCGCTCGGGGATGCACAGTCGGATGGCTATTTGAGGAGCTTCGACATGCGCCGATCGGCAAGGATCTTGCCCCCCGTCTGACACCCCGGACAGTAATTGAGGAACGAGTCGGCGAACGACACCTCCGCGATCGTCGTTCCGCAGGTGGGGCACGACTCGCCCTTCCGCCCGTGGACGCGCATGCTGGTGCGCTTGCCGTCCTTCAGTTCGGCCGGCGGCCGGCCGACCGCCCGCTCGATCGCCTCGCTCAGCTCGGCCCGGATCGCCTCGTACAACCCGGACGCCTCCGCCTCGCTCAGCGAGCCGGCCAGCTTGAAGGGGCTCAGCCGGGCGCGCTGCAGGATCTCGTCGGAGTACGCGTTGCCGATCCCGGCGAGGATGCGCTGGTCGCGCAGGACGCCCTTGATCTGCGTCCGCGCCGACCCCACGAGGACCTGGGCGAGGGCGTCCGGGGTGAAGTCGTCGGCCAGCGGATCGCGACCGAGGGTCGCAATGCCGGGCACCTCGTCGGGCGACCCGACCACGTAGATGGCCAGCTTGCGCTGGGTGCCGGCCTCGGTGAGGTCGAAGCCGGGGCCGTCGAAGCCCACCCGCAGCGCGAGCGGCCCCTTGCCGGGCCTCGCCGGACGCGACGGCAGCTCGTCGTACCAGCGCAGCCAGCCCGCGCGAGCGAGATGGACGATCAGGTGCTCACCGCCGATGTCGAGGTCGAGGAACTTGCCGTGCCGGGCGACGGCGTCCACCTCCATGCCGAGCAGCGCGGTGAGCGGCGTCGCGAACGTCTTGAGCGCGCTGAACGCCGCGAGCTCGGCGCGCGTGGCCGTGCGCCCGACGAGCGCCCCCTCCAGGAACGCGCGGAGGCCTTCCACCTCGGGCATCTCAGGCATCGCTCGCCCCCTCCTGGTCGGTTTCGGACGCCTCCGGCGGCCGGTCGCCCACGGGCCAGACAGGCGGTGGGACGTCGAGCGCCTCGCTCAGCAGCCGCAGGTAATCGTCCCGGTCGACCTCGACGGCGCCCAGGGTGGCCAGGTGATCGGTCACCCACTGGACGTCGAGCAGCCGCTCCTGCCCGTCGGAGGCCAGGATCTCGACCAGGCGCAGCAGCGCGACCTTCGACGCGTCGCGGCCCCGGACGGGGTCGTGGAACATCGACTCCCCCGCGAACAGCCCCCGGACGCCGACGCCGTACAGGCCGCCGACGAGGCGGCCCGAGGCATCCCACGTCTCGATGGAGTGGACGCACCCGGCCTCGAACAACTCCTCGTAGACGGCGGCCATGCGCTCGTCGATCCAGCCGCCCGATCGGCGCGGGTCGGCGCAGCCCGCCAGGACGCGGTCGAACGCCGCGTCTACCGTCGTCGTAAAATGCCGGGCCGACTTGCGCAGCGACCGCGTCACCCGGACGTCGTCGAGCGGCAGGATGCCGCGGTGCACCGGCGACCACCAGCCCATGATGTCGACGGGCCACGTACCGCCCAGGCCCATCGGGAACACGCCCGCGCTGTACGACTCCAGCACCAGGCCGGCGTCGAACTCCTTCGAGAGCGTGACGAGATCTTGATTCGGCCAGCCCGACGCCGGCCCGAAGACTCCCGACAACCGCATGCCGCCCATCCTCCCACGGCCCCCCGACATTCCCGAGGCCCTGGTGGGAGCGGGGTCCGGCAGGGGCCGCCCCTGATGCCCGCGGCCGGCCGGACGCCTACCCTGGAGCCGGGCGGCGCGGAGCCGCAGGAGGAGACCTCATGGCGAACCCGAACGATGTCGGCAGGAACCTCGCGCGACGCGGGCCGGAGATGGGCGGCAACGTGCTGCGGCAACTCTTGGAGGTCGCGGTCAACGGGGGCAAGGTGGTCCCGAGCGCCAAGTCGGCGGCGGCGAAGGCCCTCGTCAAGCACGGGTCCGTGGACGCCGCGATCGAGGCGCTCATCAGCACCCACCTCCGGTTGGCCACCGCGCAGGGCTTCGTGACGAACGTCGGCGGCATCGTCGCCAGCATCGTCGGGCTGCCGGCCAACCTCGCGGGTGTCGCGGTCACGCAGATCCGGATGGTCGCGACCATCGCGCACCTGCGCGGGTACGACATCGACGACCCGCGCGTGCGGACCGCGATGACCCTCTGCCTGCTCGGGGAGCACGGCGTCGGCCAGTTGATCCAGCGCAGCGAGCTTCCCACGACGCCGCTCGCGATCGCGACGGCGCCGGTGTTCGACGCCTCCCTGGACGCCCTGGTCGCCGAGAAGGTCTTCGGCGAGATGGCCAACCGCATCGGCGGACGCCGCGCGGCCGTCGTGCTGGTCCGGCGGATCCCGCTGGTGGGCGGCGGGGTGTCCGGAGTGCTGGATGCCTGGCACACCAACTCCATCGGCGCCTACGCCAAGACCCAGTTCGTCACCCGGCGCCGGCTGGCGAAGTAGCGGCCGAGGCCGGCCGAGGAGGCGTCCGGCCTGGGAGCGAGGCGTCCGCGCGGAGTCGCGGGAAGAGGCGTCCGGAAACCCTAGGAAAAGTGATATCACTCTGATAGCCTTTTTCCTAGCCGAACGACTCCAAGGAGGAGGCCATGAGCACCCAGACACCCGCCCCCGGACCCCACTACGAGACCACACCCCCCGTCGCTCCCACCGAGGATTCGGTGGGCGGCCAGCCCGCCGGGCGTCCGGTGGGGCACGAGGGCACCCGCGTCGAGATCACCGAGCGCAAGGCCTGGTCGGTCGGCGGACTGCCCACGCTGCTGATCCTGTTGCTGCTGTTCGGCGGGGCGATCGTTCTCGCGGGTCAGGCGTTCAGCACCGGCGACGGCCGGATGATGCTGCTCGCGATGCTGCTGGTGGTGCTCGGGGTCCTCGGGGCCAGCTCGCTCACGATCGTGAACCCGGGCGACACGAAGGTCGTCCAGTTCTTCGGCAACTACATCGGCACCATGCGCCGGTCGGGCTTCCAGATGACCGTGCCGTTCACCACGAAGCGGCGGGTGTCGGTGAAGGTGAACAACTTCGAGACCAACGACCTCAAGGTGAACGACGCCGACGGCAACCCGGTGAACATCGCGGGCATCATCGTCTGGCAGGTCGCCGACACGGCGAAGAGCGTGTTCGTCGTCGAGAACTACCAGGCGTTCGTGGCCGTGCAGGCCGAGGCGGCCCTGCGGCACGTCGCGACGTCGCACCCCTACGACAACGCGGCCCCCGGCGAGGAGACGCTGCGCGGGTCGACCGACGTCGTCGCCCAGGAGTTGGCCGACGAGGTCGCCGCCCGCATCGCCGTCGCCGGGCTCGAGGTGCTGGAGGCCCGCATCAGCTCGCTGGCCTACGCCCCCGAGATCGCGCAGGCGATGCTGCAGCGGCAGCAGGCGTCCGCGGTGATCGCGGCGCGCGAGAAGATCGTGGAGGGCGCCGTGAGCATGGTGCAGAACGCGCTCACCAAGCTCGAGGAGGAAGACATCGTCGCCCTCGACGACGAACGCCGCGCCGCGATGGTGTCGAACCTGCTGGTCATCCTCTGTTCGGAGTCGCGGGCCACCCCGGTCGTGAACGCGGGCAGCCTGTACACGTAGGTCGCACCGCATGTCGAAGTCGGAACGGAAGGCCGTCCTGCTGCGCCTGGACCCCGCGATCCACGACGCCCTGGCGCAGTGGGCGGCCGACGACTTTCGCAGCGTGAACGCGCACGTCGAGATCATCCTGCGCGACGCGCTCAAACGCGCCGGACGCCTCCCCCGCGACACCGCGCCCCTGCCGCGGCGGGGGCGTCCGCGGAAGGACGAGGCGTCCGGGGGCTGAGGGGTCCAGTGGCTGAGGCGTGCCGGCCCTGGCGACCGCGGTCGGCGGGCCGGCTAGGGCTCGTAGATCCGGCCCACGCGGCGTCCGACGAGGCAGGTCACCTCGTAGGTGATCGTGCCCATGAGGTCGGCGAGTTCCTGGGCGTCGATGCGCTCGTCGCCGTCGGTGCCCAGCAGGGTGACGCGGTCGCCCACCGCGACGGGCGCCGGGGCGCCCGCGCGCACGGGGCCGAGGTCGATCATGGTCTGGTCCATGCAGACGCGGCCCGCGACCGGGTACGAGCGCCCGCCGATGAGCACGCGCCCGCGGTTGGAGAACAGGCGGCTGAACCCGTCGGCGTACCCGACCGGGATCGTCGCGATCCAGGTGTCGGCGGGGGCCGTCCAGGTGCGGCCGTAGCTGACGGTCTCCCCCGCACGCACGGGCTTCACGAACGTGACGGCCGTGTGCCACGACATCGCCGGGCGCAGGTCGACGGCCGGGTCCGACAACGGGTCGGGCAGGCTGCCGTAGCAGATGATCCCCGGACGCACCATGTCGAACCAGGCGTCCGGGTGCATCAGGACCCCGGCCGACGCGGACAGGTGCCGCAGGGCGACGGGGCCGCGGGCGTCCTCGATCGCCTCGGTCGCGGCGCGGAAGCGCGCGATCTGGGCGGCGGTGAACGCGGCGCCCGCCGGGACGTCCGAGACAGGCATGTGCGAGAAGACGCCCTGCAGGACCAGCCCGCGGTCGTCGCAGCGGACGGCGAGGGCCGCCGCGTCCTCGGCCGGGACGCCGATGCGGCCCATGCCGGAGTCGAGCTTCAGGTGGACGACGGCGTCGACCCCCAGCCGTTGGCTGACCGCCGCGACCTGGTCGATGCTGTCGGCGTCCACGACCGCGAGCGCGACGTCGGCGCCGAGGGCGGCCTCGATCTCGGCGTCCGTCAGGGCGTGCGACAGCTTCAGGATCGGCAGCCGGACGCCCGCCTGCCGCAACTCCAGCCCCTCGGGCACCGTCGCGACGCCGAGCCAGTCGGCGAGGCCCTCGCGCTCCAGCAGCCGGCCGACCTCGACGGCGCCGTGCCCGTAGGCGTTCGCCTTGACCGCGGCCAGCACCTTCGTCTCCCCCACCCGCTGCCGGACGCCGCGCAGGTTGTGCGCGATGTTGCCCAAATGGGTGGTGGCCGTCGTCGCGTAGAGCATGGGTCTTTTCTACCGCGCGGACGCCCCCGGCGGGGGCCGCCGGGCGGCCCGGCTCAGCGGGACGCCGGGTCGCAGCAGTCCGGACGCGGCAGTTCGCCGAGCAGCCCGTCGACCAACTCCAGCCCGTCGGGCGTCGCGCTGAAGTGTGCCCACCGGCCGCGCATCTCGCGGTCGACGAGCCCCGCCGCCTGCAGCTTGCTCAGGTGGTGCGACAGGGTGGGCTGGCTGACACCGAACGTCTCCGGCATGTGACATGCGCAGACGGTGGAGCAGCACGCCGCCGCGATGTGGTGGTAGAGCCGCAGCCGCACCGGGTCGGACAGCGCCTTGAAGACCGCCGCCACCGCCTCGGCGCGCGCCGGATCGAGCAGCGGCGCCTCGGCGCGGGCATCGTGGATCGGAAGGGACGTCACCCCCGCATCCTAGCTGATATTGACGAGTATCGATATCAGTGGTAGTTCTATCGACGCCCGTCGATGCGAACCCACTCGTCCGACCCACCGGACCTCCGCGCCGCGGCCCCGAGAAAGGTACTCCCGATGACCACGATCTCCGTCTTCGAAGGCCCCCTGTGCTGCAACACGGGCGTCTGCGGCCCCGACCTCGACCAGCGCCTCGTCGACTTCACGGCCGACGCGGCCTGGCTCACCTCGCAGGGCGCGCGCGTCGTCCGCGCCAACCTCGCTCAGGACCCCACCGCCTTCGCCGAGGACGCCCACGCGCGAGCCTTCCTGCAGACGGCCGGCGCCGACGGGCTGCCCCTCGTCGTGGTCGACGGCGTGACCGCGCTCACCGGCCGCTACCCCACCCGCGCCGAGCTGGCCCGCTTCGCGGGCCTGGAGGCGGCGTCCGAGGGGAATCCGGGGACGGCCGCGGAACAGCCCGGCGCCCAGGCGTGCTGCACGCCCGACGACGTCGCGAGCGGCGCCTGCTGCTCGACGACCTCGACGACCATCCCGCTCACCGATGTGACGCCCTGTTGCGCGGACGACGCCCGATGAGGTTCCTCGCCGAACTGCCACGCTTCGCGTTCTTCACCGGCAAGGGCGGCGTCGGCAAGACCAGCGTCGCGTGCGCCACGGCCGTGTCGCTCGCCGAGCGCGGGCGGCGCGTGCTGCTGGTCTCGACGGACCCGGCGTCCAACGTCGGCCAGGTGTTCGGCCAGGAGATCGGCAACCGGGTGACGCCGGTCGCGGCCGTCCCGGGGCTGGACGCCTTGGAGATCGACCCCGAGCAGGCGGCGTCCGACTACCGCGCACGGACGCTCGCGCCCGTGCGCGACCTGCTGTCGCCGAAGGACCTGGCGGCCGTCACCGAACAGCTGTCGGGCTCCTGCACGACGGAGATCGCCTCGTTCAACGAGTTCACGGCGCTGCTCGCCGGCGACGGCTCGGCGGGCATCGCCGCCGACGGCTACGACCACGTCGTCTTCGACACGGCGCCGACCGGGCACACGATCCGGCTGCTGCGGCTGCCGGGCGAATGGACGTCGTTCCTCGACGACGGACTCGGGGACGCCTCGTGCCTCGGCCCGATGTCGGGGCTGGACCGGACACGGGCCACCTACGCGGCCGCGCTGGCCGCCCTGTCCGACCCGGCCAGGACGCGCGTCGTGCTGGTCGCCCGGCCCCAGGCGGCGGCGCTCCGCGAGGCGGACCGGACGCTCGCCGAACTGGCCGAGGCGGGCGTCCGGGCGACGCACCTCGTCGTCAACGGCGTCCTCCCGGCCGGCGGCGACGACCCGTTCGCCGAGGCGGTGCGGCGCCGGGAGGCGTCCGCGCTGGGGAACATGCCCGCCGGGCTCGCCGCGCTGGAGCGCGACGACCTGCCGCTGCGTGCCGTGAACATGGTGGGCGTCGAGGCGCTGCGGCTGCTGACCTCGCCGGACGCCGACCGGGCCCCGGGCTCGAGAGCAGCCGACGAGGAACCGGCGTCTGCGGAGACCGGGAGCCAGGTCCCGGGGCTGGGCGACTTGGTCGACGAACTCACCCGGGCCGACCACGGCCTCATCATGTGCCTCGGCAAGGGCGGCGTCGGCAAGACGACCGTCGCCGCGGCCGTCGCGGTGGCACTCGCCCGGCGCGGCAAGGACGTTCACCTCACCACGACCGATCCGGCGAGCCACCTGTCGGACGCGCTCGGCGAGGCGTGCGAGGGGTTGACCGTGTCGAGCATCGACCCCGAGCAGGCCGTCGCGGACTACCGCGCCCGCGTCATGGCGACGAAGGGCAAGGGGCTCGACGAGGCCGGGCGGGCGAACCTCGCCGAGGACCTGCGTTCCCCCTGCACCGAGGAGGTGGCGGTCTTCCAGGCGTTCTCGCGGGCGGTGGCGGAGGCGAAGCGCCGGTTCGTGGTGATGGACACCGCGCCCACCGGGCACACCCTCCTGCTGCTGGACGCGACGGGCTCCTACCACCGCGAGATCGTCCGGAACCTGGCGGCGGGGGCGTCCTTCACGACGCCGATGATGCGGCTGGCCGACCCCGACTACACGAAGGCGATCATCGTCACGCTGCCCGAGCCGACCCCCGTGCTCGAGGCGCGCGCCCTCGCCGACGACCTCGAACGCGCCGGGATCCACCCGTGGGCCTGGGTCATCGACCAGGCGCTCACCGGGACGCCTGCCACCAGCCCCCTGCTGCGGCGCCGGGCCGCGCTGGAGGACCGCCCGATCTCCGACGTCGTGGGCGCGGCCGGCCGCGTCGCGCTCGTCCCGCTGCGGGAGGAGTCGCCCGTCGGCGCGGACGCCCTCGCCGCCCTCGCCGGGACGGGCGCCCCGGTCGGGTAGAGCGCGGACGTCCCTAGCGCGCCACCCCCGCGTCCACCCCGACCTCGGGGTGGACGCGGTGAAAGCCGGTGACGGACTGGAACGCGTGCGCGGCCTGCAGCAGCAGGCCCTCGGAGAAGTGCGCGCCGACGAGCTGGGCGCCCAGCGGCGTCCCGCGGTCGGTGAACCCGGCCGGGAACGTGATCGTCGGCGAGCCCGACAGGTCGAACGGCGCCGTGGGCACCATCAGGCCGGCCAGCAGGCCGAAGTCGCTCATGAGGCCGTCCAGGGCCGCCACGGACGGCGACGCGACGCCGATCCCGGGCAGGAGCAGCAGGTCGACGGCCGAGAACAGGCGGCGCAGGCGTCCGGAGAAGTCGGCGCGGCGCTCCCGCAGCGACTCCACCGACTCGCCCGACATCGCGCGGCCGCTCTCCAGCAGCGCGCGGAAGCCGGGCCCGTACTCGTCGGCGCGGGACGGGAACGTCGCCGCGTGCGCGCGGGCGGCCTCGACGGCGCAGAGCGGCGCGAAGTCCATCGCGGCGGCACCGAGGTCGGGGGTCGTGACGTCCACGACGCCCCAGCCGAGGCCGAGCAGCGTCTCCTCGACGGCGGCCAGCATCGTGCGGGTCGGGGCGTCGAACTGGGCGAGCAGCGTCCGGTCGACGCCGACGCGCGGGGGCGCGGCGAGGCGTCCGAGGCTTCCCAGGTAGTCGGGGACGGGCTCGGGGGACGCGGTGGCGTCCTGCAGGTCCGCGCCGGCGATCGCGCCGAGGAGGGCGGCGCAGTCGGCCGCGCTGCGCGCCATCGGCCCGATGTGGTCGAGGCTGCCGGCCAGTTCGACGACGCCGTAGCGGCTCACGCGGCCCCACGTCGGCTTGAGTCCGGTGAGGCCGTTCATGGCCGACGGCATCCGGATGGAGCCGCCCGTGTCCGAGCCCAGCGAGCCGTAGCAGAGCCCGGCCGCCGTCGCGACGCCGCAGCCGCTGGAGGAGACGCCGGCCCAGGTGCCGGCGTCCCACGGGTTGACGGGCACGGGCGCCCCCGGGTGGTACTCGAGGAACGCGCCCTCGGTCATGCGCAGCTTGCCGAGAACCACCGCCCCGGCCGCGCGCAGGCGCGCGACGGCGGTGGCGTCGAAGTCCGGCGGGCCGTCGAGCACGGTCGTCCCGGCGGCGGTCGGGGCGTCCGCGGTGTGCAGGAGGTCCTTCACCGCGACCGGGACGCCGTGCAGCGGGCCGCGGCGGCGTCCGGACGCCAACTCGGCGTCCGCGAGCGCGGCCGCCGCGGGGGCGGCGTCCGGGGTGACGTGGACGAAGCTGTGCAGCGCCGGATCGAGGGCGTCGATGCGCGCCAACAGCACGTCGGTGACCTCGGCGGAGGTCACCTGACGCGTCCGGATGAGCTCCGCCACCTGGGTGAGCTCGGCGTAGGCGATGTCGTCCGTCATGCGCGTCCTTCCGGGGTGGGGCCGGGCCGGCAGGGCCCGGCCCGAGGTTAGAGACTCTGCGTCTCATTATGGACGCCCCCGCCGGAAGATCGTGAACGCCCCCTCGCCCCGTCAGTACAGCAGCGACAGCCCCGGATCGCCCATGATCGTCGCGACGTCGGCGAGGAAGCGCGAGGCCATCTCGCCGTCGAGCACGCGGTGGTCGATGGTCAGCGTCAGGGTGCACACCGACCGGACCTCCAGCCGCTCGTCCTTGCCCTGCCCGACGACCCACGGCCGGCGCGTGATCGTGCCGAGGCACAGGATCGCCGCCTCGCCCGGGTTCAGGATCGGCGTGCCGCCCTCGATGCCGAAGACACCGACGTTCGTGATCGTGAACGTGCCGTTCATGCAGTCGGCCGGCGTGATGCTGCCGGCGCGCGCCGCCCGGACGATCTTGTTCAGCTCCTCCGCCAACTGCACCAGGCTCAACCGGTTGGCCGCCTTCACGTTGGGCACGATGAGCCCGCGGGCCGTCGCGGCGGCGATGCCGAGGTTCACGTCCTCCGGGATGACGATCTCTTGCCGCTCCATGTCGACCGTCCCGTTCACCTGCGGATGCTTGGCGATCGCCAGGCAGACCGCCTTCGCGAGCAGCAGGATCGGCGACACCCGCAGGCCCTCGAACTCGCGCCGGTCGCGGAGGGAGTCGATCAGCGACACCGCGTCGGTGACGTCGACCTCCATCCACAGGGACGCCTGCGGCACCTCGACGGACGCCGACATCGACGCGACCATCTGCCGCCGGATGCCCCGCAGCGGGATCCGCTGGACCCCGCCCGGACGGCGTCCGGACGCACCGGTGGCCGCCGCGGCGACGTCGGTGTTCGTGATCGTTCCGTCGGGGCCGGTGCCCGCGACCGAGCCCAGGTCGACGCCCAGGTCGCGCGCCAGGCGGCGCACGACGGGCTTCGCGCGCGGGCGTCCGCTGGGGCCGCCCTCGGCCTCGCGATCTTCGAGCGCCCGGGGCGCCCCCGGACGCGGCAGCGGCGGCTCGGACGCCTCCGCGTCCACCTTGGACGCCTCCGTCACGTCCTCGGTCGTCCGGGAGACCGGCTTGTCGGTCGAGTACGACTCGTGCACCTGGTCGCCCTGCGGGCCCTTCTCGACCGCGCTCGACTTGCGCGGACGCCGGCTCATCGAGGACGCCTTCGTGCCGTAGCCGACCAGCACGCTGCCGGAGGCGTCCTTGGGGGCGGGCTTCGGCGCGTCGGCGCGGGCGGGCTCGGCAGGCTCCGCCGCAGCACCGGACGCCTCGGGCTCCGGCTCGTCGCGGGGGCCCTCGCCGGCGTCGACCACGCGGCCGGATGCGGTGTCCGAGACGCCGTCGTCGATCGTGAGGATCGGCGCACCCACGTCGACCATGTCGCCCTCGGCGACGAGCAGCTCGGCGACCGTGCCGGCGTAGGGCGACGGCAGTTCGACGAGGGACTTGGCGGTCTCGATCTCGACGATCGGGTCGTTCACGGCGACGGCTTGGCCGGGCCGGACGAGCCAGTGGACGATCTCCGCCTCCAGCAGGCCCTCGCCGGGGTCGGGCAGGGTGCAGGTCTTCATGGATCGAGCCTCCTCAGGCGGCCAGCGAGCGGTCGACGGCGTCCAGCACGCGATCGAGATCGGGCAGGAACTTACCTTCCACGTGCGCCGGTGGGTAGGGAATGTCGTAGCCGGTGACGCGCAGGACGGGCGCCTCCAGGTCGTAGAAGCAGGTCTCCTGGATGCGGGCGGCGACCTCGGCGCCCAGCCCGCCCGACCGGGACGCCTCGTGCACCACGATCGCGCGGCCGGTGCGCCGGACGGACTCGACGATCGCCGCGTCGTCCAGCGGGGAGAGCGAGCGGAGGTCGATGACCTCCAGGTCGCGGCCCTCCTCGGCCGCCACGAGGGCGGCCTCGACGCACGTGCGGACCATCGGCCCGTAGGCGAGGAGGGTGGCGTCCGAGCCCGACTTCACGATGCGCGCCTGGTGCAGCGGCAGGGGTTCGGCGCCGGTGTCGACCTCGCCCTTCTCGTGGTAGCGACGCTTCGGCTCGAGGAAGATGACCGGGTCGTCGGACGAGATGGCCTGCTGGATCATCCAGTAGGCGTCCAGCGGGTTGGAGCAGGTGACGACCTTCAGCCCGGGTGTGTGGGCGAAGTACGACTCGGGCGACTCCGAGTGGTGCTCGATCGCCCCGATGCCACCCCCATAAGGGATGCGGACGACGACCGGCAGCGTGAGGCGTCCCATCGAGCGGAAGCGCAGCCGCGAGAGTTGGGAGGTGATCTGGTCGAAGCCCGGCCAGACGAACCCGTCGAACTGGATCTCGACCACCGGGCGGTAGCCGCGCAGCGCCAGCCCGACGGCGGTGCCGATGATGCCGGCCTCGGCGAGCGGGCTGTCGACGACGCGGTCGCGGCCGAAGTCGGCCTGCAGCCCCTCGGTGATGCGGAAGACGCCGCCGAGCTTGCCGATGTCCTCCCCCGCGAGAAGCACCTTCGGGTCGGCCTCGAGCGCGCGGCGCAGGCCGGCGTTGAGGGCCTTGGCCATGGTCAGGGTGGTCATGCGTCGGTCTCCTCGAAGGACGCCTCGTAGGCGAGGTAGGCCTCCCGCTGGGCCTCCACGGCCGCGGGGGTGTCGGCGTAGGCGTTGGCGAACAGGTCTTCGAACGCGGGCTCGGGCAGCTCGAGCACCTCGGTGCGGATGCGCTCGGCGAGGGCGTCCGCCTCGGCGGCCAGGGCGTCCTCGAACGACTGGTCCAGGGCGCCCTGCGCGGTGAGGTAGGCCCGGACGCGCGCGATCGGGTCGCGGCGCCGCCACTTCTCCTCCTCGTCGCGGCCGCGGTACTTCGTCGGATCGTCCGACGTGGTGTGCGCGCCCATGCGGTAGGTGAACGCCTCCACGAACGTGGGGCCGTCGCCGCGCCGGGCGCGGGCGAGGGCGGCGTCCGTCACGGCCTTCACGGCGAGGACGTCGTTGCCGTCCACCCGGACGCCGGGGACGCCGAAGCCGGCCGAGCGCCGGTAGAGCGGGATGCGGGACTGCACCTCGATCGGCTCGGAGATCGCCCACTGGTTGTTCTGGCAGAAGAAGACGACGGGCGCCTTGTAGGACGCGGCGAACACGAACGCCTCCGATACGTCGCCCTGGCTCGTCGCCCCGTCGCCGAAGTAGACGATCGCCGCGCCGTCGTCGGCGGGGTCGGGGTTGCCGACCAGCCCGTCGCGCTGCATGCCCATGGCCATGCCGACCGCGTGGAGGGTCTGCGTGCCGATCACGAAGCTGTAGAGGTGGACGCGGGTGGCGCGCGAATCCCAATCCACCATCGACGTGCCCCGGAACGTCTTCAGCACGTCGAGCGGGTCGACGCCCGCCGACAGCAGGACGCCGTGCTCGCGATAGCTCGGGACGATCTCGTCGGGCGCGCGCGTCGCCGCCGCCGAGCCGATCTGGGCCGCCTCCTGGCCGAGCGACGGGGGCCAGAGCCCCAGTTCGCCCTTGCGCTGGAGGGCCGTGGCCTCGGCGTCCAGGCGGCGGGCCAGGACCATCTGGCGGAGGTACTCGCGCACCTCGGCGTCGTCGCCGTCGAAGCGGTAGTCACAGTTGTCGATCCGGCGGCCGTCGGGGGTGAGGAGCTGGACGAAGTCCGCACCGGGGGTCTCGCTCATGTACGCCAGCGTAACTTACGGAAGCGTAGGTAGGGAATCGGTTGCCGCCTGGCGGACCCGGGTGTCGCGCCGGCGGCGGGTCGACAAGACTGGAGGCATGATCCGCTGCGTCGCGTTCGACTTCGGCGAGGTGCTCTCCTCGCCGGACGACCTGTACACCGCCCCCGCCGCCCGCCTGGGCGTCGACTCGGCCGCCTACGAGGCGTCCTATTGGGAGGGACGCCGTGCCTACGACAACGGCGGCTCCGACGCCTCCTACTGGACGCCGCTGCTCACCCGGCTCGGCAAGCGGCCCTCCCCCGAGCTCATCACCGAGATGGCGCACCTCGACGCCTCGCTGTGGGCGCGGATGCGTCCGGCGGCGCGGGAGATCCTGGCGGACGTCCGCCTAGGCGGCACGAAGGTCGCCATCCTGTCGAACGCGCCGTTCGTGCTCGACATGACGTTCGCGCAGTCCGACTACGCCGAGGACGCCGACTACTGGTTCGTGTCGGCGTCCATGGGCATGAGCAAGCCCGACCTCGGGGTGTACCTGCGCGTCGAGGAGGTCACCGAGTGCACCGGGGGCGAGATCGCGTTCGTCGACGACCGCCCGGAGAACGTGCACGCGGCCCGCGAGCGGGGCTGGCTGGCGCACCTGTTCGTCTCCGACGAGGACACCCGGTCGTGGCTCGCCGAGATCGGGGTCCTGGCGGACCAGGAGCGCTGACGCCCGGAAACACCGCCCCGATTCGGGCCCCCTCCGGTCGGCCTGGCGGGTCACAGCGGGCGCACATGTCATGCTGACCCGGTGACCACCTTCACGAGACGATCCCTCATCGCCGGTGCCACCGCCGGCGCCGCGCTCACCGTCGTCGGCTGCACCGGATCCGGGGCCGGCAACGACGCCCCGCCCCGCGTCGATCCGAAGTCCAACGGGGTCTTCACCCGGACCCCCGACGCCAACGTGACCGTGCCCGACGCCGACGGCGCGATCGGCGTGAGCAAGGCCCTCCTGAGCGCCGCGACGGCCGTCGTCGTGGCGCCCGCGCCCGGCGCCGCCGCCCAGCCCGCAGCCAGCGCGAGCCCCTCCCCCAGCCGCACCGCCACCCGGACGCCCGCGGCGTCCGCCAGCCCGAGCGCCGCCCCGGGCGGCGACGACAAGGCGAAGCTCGCGGCGTCCGTGGCCAAGGCGCTCGGCGTCCCGATGTTCTACGACTCGCCGGCGCTCGCCGCCGAGCTCGACCGGCTGCAGACCCGCACGGTCATCTCCTACGGCCCGGACGCCCACGGCCGCGAGCGCGTCGAGGGGCCGGCGTCCGCCGACAACCTGCCGCAGCTTCCCGGCCTCCCGCGGAAGCCGGACGCCAACGCCCAGCTCGTCCTCACCGACGGCGAGCCCGAGCCCGCGACGGCCGCCACCCTGGCCGCAGCGGGCGTCACGCCGCTCGTGCTGCACTCGGGCCACCCCGGCGAAACGAAGACGTCGGTCGAGAAGGTCAAGGCCGACACGAAGCCGATCGTCGCGGTCGGCACGGCCTTCGGCAGCGTCGCCGCGTTCGACGTCAAGCTCGACGTCGCCCGGACGGCCGCCGAACTGCCCGGCGGGGGCGTGACCCCGTTCCCGGGACGCCGGATGATCGCCCTCTACGGCCACCCCGGCACCGCCGCCCTCGGGATGATGGGCGAGCAGCCGCCCGCGCAGGCCGTCGGCCGCGTCAAGGAGTACGTCGACGAGTACCAGGCCCTGCTCAAGGACGACACGATCATCGGGGCGTTCGAGATCATCACCACCGTCGCGTCCGGGTTCCCGGGCAAGGACGGCACCTACTCGTTCAAGACGCCCCAGGAGCAGATCCTGCCCTGGATCGAGGAGGCCGAGCGCAGCGGCCTCTACTGCGTGCTCGACCTGCAGCCGGGCCGCACCGACTTCCTCACCCAGGCGAAGCTGTACGCCGACCTGCTCAAGCGTCCGTGGGTCGGCCTCGCGCTCGACCCCGAGTGGCGGCTCAAGCCGAACCAGAAGCACCTGCAGCAGATCGGGCAGGTCGGCGTCGACGAGATCAACACCGTCGGGGCGTGGCTCGCCGACTTCGTCAAGGAGAACAAGCTGCCGCCCAAGGTGCTGACGCTGCACCAGTTCCAGTCGCGGATGATCGTCGGGCGCGACCGCCTCGACACCTCGCGCGACGAGATCCAGTACCTCGTCCACGCCGACGGGCAGGGCACGCAGCCCATGAAGCAGGACACGTGGGGCGTCCTCAAGAAGGGCCTGCCCGCGAACGTCTACCTCGGCTGGAAGAACTTCGTCGACGAGGACAAGCCGATGCTCACCCCGAAGCAGACTGTCGACCAGGTGCACCCGACGCCCTACTTCGTGTCCTACCAGTAGGCCACCAACCCCAGGGACGCCCCACCGACGAAGAAGGGACGCCGCCCGCGCTGCGCGGGCGGCGTCCCTTCTCTCTGTGGGGAGGGGTCACATGACGTTGCCGAAGCGGTCGAGCTCGCGCTCGTCGGCCTCGCGGTCGAGCTGGGTCAGGGACTTGAACGCCGTCTCCTTCGCCGTGCCGGCGGTGATCATGACGACGGCCATGATGCCGACGGTCAGCAGGTACACGGGCAGGAAGTGGCTGCTGCCCACCATGAGCGCGGCGGCGATCGTCGGCGCGAACCCGGTGACCGCGAAGCCGATCTGCGTGGCGAGCGCGGTGCCCGAGAGACGCACCTTGGTCGGGAACTGCTCGCCGTAGAACGACGGCCACACGCCGTTGACGGCCGAGTAGAAGAGGCCCTGCATCACGAAGCCGAGCGCATAGACGCCGACGATGCTCGCCGTCTGCAACGCGTTCATGTAGAAGAACAGCAGGACCGCGACCACGAAGTAGCCGCCGATGTAGACCTTCTTGCGGCCGATCTTGTCGGCGAGCCACGTCCAGAAGGGGATGGCGAACAGCGCCGAGAACTGGACGACCACGGTTTGTCCGAGCATGTGCGACTCGGGGATCCCCCGCGCTTTGCCGTACGCCAGCGCCCACACCGAGAAGATCGTCGTCTCGAAGTTGTGCAGCGCCAGGATCAGCACGCGGACGAGTTGCGTCGGGTAGCGCTGGAAGAGGATCTTCATCGGCTCCTTCTGCGAGGTGAGCTGCTTGCCCGGCCTCGTCGATGCTCGTCCCCTTCTCGGCGGCCACCTGGGCCTCGAACTGGGGGGCCTCCTCCAGGTGACGCCGGATCAGCCAGCCCGCCACCAGCACGAACGCCGACGCCCAGAACGGGATGCGCCAGCCGATCGAGTAGAAGAACTCGTGCCCCATCGCGCTCATCGGGATGAACACGCCCGCGGCCAGAACCTGGCCGAGCTGGGTGCCGAACATCGTCCAGCCGGTGGTGAACGAGCGCCGGTTGTCGGGGGCGTGCTCGAGCGACATCGAGTTGGCGCTGGACTGCTCGCCGCCGGCGGAGAAGCCCTGGATGAGACGGCAGACGACGAGCAGCACGGGCGCCAGCACGCCGATCTGGCCGTAGGTGGGCAGGCAGCCGATCGCGATCGTGGCGAAGCCCATCATGAACAGGGTGAAGATCATGACGTTCTTGCGCCCCGACCGGTCACCCCAGCGGCCCAGGACGATCGCGCCGAGGGGTCGCGCGATGTAGGCGACGCCGAACGTCGCCAGCGACAGGATCGTCGCCATGGCCGGGTTGCTCTGGTCGAAGAACAACACGTTGAACACGAGCGCCGACGCGCTCGCGTAGATGAAGAAGTCGTAGTACTCGAGGGCGCTGCCGACGAGCGCGGCGACCGCGGACTTCTTGGGTTGGCGCTTCGCGGCCAACGCCTCCTCATCGATGACGACGGGCCCGGTTTGGGCCTGAGGCTGCTCGGACATGATTCCCTTTCGCTCCCCACGTGGGGATTAGCTGATCTCGACGGGACGCCCGCGCTCGGCGGACTCCAGGATCGCCTCGACGACCTTGACGTTCTGCAAGCCGTCGCGAAGGGTGACGAGCGGCTCGGCCTCACGCCGCACCACGGCGCCGAAGTGCTTCAACTGCTCCACCAGCGGGTTCACCAGGGGCACCTCGAGCCGCTCGACGGCGGAGAACGGCTTCCACCAGGAGCGGTCGTCGGGCTGGGCGTAGCTGAACAGCTGCATCGTCGGCACCGACAGGGAGCCGAACGTGCCCGCGAGGTGGTAGCAGTCTTGGTCGGGGTGGGGATCGAAGGCCGGCATCTCGCCCGCGGTCTGCTCCCACGAGCGGGGCGAGCCGGCGGCGTCCGAGATGACGAACGTGCCGAGGACGCCGCTGGCGAAGGTGAAGATGATGGCCGCCGTGTCTTCGACGGCGAAGCCCCGCGTCCGGTTGGAGGTGACCGCCTCCACGCGCGGGATGTCGCCGCACAGCAGGCGGAAGTTGTGCACCTCGTGGATGATGTTGATCCGCACCGGGCCGCCGCCGGGCTGGGTGCGCCAGGGGGCCGCCGGGAAGTAGTCGTCCGGCTTGTAGTACAGCGCGGTGCCGCTGATCGCGACCAGGTCGCCGAGGCGTCCGGAGGTGACGACCTCGCGGGCCACGCGCATGATCGCGCCGTGCGTCCGGTGATGGCCGACGAGGATGCGCGCCCCGAGCTCGTCGGCGCGGGCCTGCAGCCGCTCGCCCGCCTCGATCGTGTCGGTGGCGGGCTTCTCGAGCAGGATCGGGAGCCCGGCCTCGATGGCCTGCGTCGCCTGCACCTCGTGCAGCTGGTTCGGGGTGGCGATGATGAGGGCGTCCGGAAGCCCGGCAGCGAACAGCGCGTCGAGGTCGGGGTAGAGCGGGACGCCGTAGCGATCCGCGAGGTCACGGGCGGCCGGCGCGGGGTCGACGATCGAGGCGAGCGTGAAGTCGTCGTCGGCGTCGATCCGCGCAAGATGATCCTTGCCGATGAGGCCGGCTCCGGCCACGGCGATTCTGATCGTCATCGCCACCTCCCTTGGTGGATGACGTCACTCGAGGCGTCAATCTATACCCCGTCGAGGGGGATCCCGCGACACAATTTGCACAAACCCCGCGACAAAACGCGGCACACCAGGGGGCGCCGCTGGGTTGTGCCCGCGGCGTCCGTCCCGGAAACAGCAGCCGGAATCAGCGACCGGCCGTCGCGACCATCACCGCCTTGATCGAGTGCATCCGGTTCTCCGCCTGGTCGAACACGATGGACGCCTCCGACTCGAACACCTCGTCGGTCACCTCCAGCTCACGCATGCCGGTCATCTGAAAGACCTGGCGCCCCACGGTCGTCTCCAGATTGTGGAAGGCGGGCAGGCAATGCATGAACTTGGCCCCGGGGTTGCCGGTCAGGCCCATCACGCGCGACGTGATGCGGTAGGGCGCAAGCATGCGGCAGCGCTCGGCCCACACCCCCTTGTCCTCCCCCATCGAGACCCAGACGTCGGTGTGCACGAAGTCGCAGCCGGTCAGGCCGGTCTCCAGGTCTTCGGTGATCGTGATCCGGCCGCCGGTCTTCTCGGCCAGCCGCCGGGCGCGGGCCACCAGGTCGGCGGCCGGATGGAACTCTCGCGGGGCCACGACCCGGACGTCCGAACCCATGATCGCGCCCATCGTCAGCAGGGAGTTGCCCATGTTGAAGCGAGCGTCGCCGACGAACGCGAAGGTGATGTCGCGGCCGTCCTTCCCGGACGCCTCCTGCATCGTGAAGGCGTCGCACAGGCTCTGCGTCGGATGCCACTCGTCGGTGAGACCGTTCCAGACGGGCACCGACGAATAGCGGCCCATCGCCTCGACGACCGCCTGCCGAGCCCCCCGGTACTCGATGCCGTCGTACATGCGCGCCAGCACGCGGACGGTGTCGGCGGCCGACTCCTTGTGCGAGATCTGCGAACCGGACGGGTCCATGTACGTGACGTGCGCGCCCTGCTGGTGCGCGGCCACCTCGAAGGCGGCACGGGTGCGCGTCGAGGTCTTCTCGAAGATGAGGGCGAAGTTCAACCCTTCAAGGCGTCGGACCTCCTCGCCCGACTTCCGGGCGGACTTCAACTCGCCCGTCAGGTCGACGAGGTGGCGCCACTCGTCGGGGGTGAAATCCACCTCCTTGAGGAAGTGCCGGCCGTGCAGGTCCATGGTCACAGCTACGCCTTTCGATACGGATGGCCCGATTTTGCCAGCCATGGAAGGATCACTTCATGATCGTTCGCTTCTTAGTCAACGCCCTGGCCCTCGGGGTGGCGACCTGGCTCGTGCCCGGCATCGTGCTGACGGCGAGTCGGCCGGAGCAGAAGATCCTCGCCCTGCTGCTCGCCGCCGTCATCTTCGGGCTGGTGAACAGCCTGGTGAAACCGCTGTTCGTGTTCGTCACGTCCCCGCTGCTGCTCGTCACGCTCGGGCTCTTCCTGCTCGTGATCAACGCCGCGCTCCTGCTACTGACGTCGTGGGTGGCCGGCCACCTCGGCATCGCCTGGCACGTGAGCAATTTCGTCTCCGCGTTCTTCGGGGCGTTGTTGATGTCGGTGGTCAGCTTCCTGCTGGGCGCCTTCACGTCCCGTCAGCAGGTGCATCGGTGAGCGTCAAGGTCGTCTTCGTCTGCTGGGGCAACATCTGCCGCTCCCCCATGGCCGCGCGCGTGGCCGAGAAGCGGCTAGCCGAGGAGGGGTTGGACGCCGAGGTCACCTCGGCCGGCGTGAGCGACGAGGAGCACGGCGGCCCGATGGATCGCCGCGCCCGCGCGGTGCTGGACGCCCACGGCTACCGCTCCGGCGGCCATCACGCGCACAAGATCACCCGCGCCGAGATCGAGGGCGCCGACCTCGTCGTCGCCGCCGAGCCGGTGCACGTCAGCATGATGAAGCGGCTCGCGCCCGACGCCGACATCGCGCTGCTCACCGACTTCGACCCGGCGGCGAAGCCCGGGTCCGGCGTCCCCGACCCGTGGTACGGAGGGCCGGAGGATTTCGATAAAACCCTTGTCGCGATCGAGTCCGCGATGCCTGGAGTGGTCAGGGAGGTGCGCAGGCTCTCCGGACAGTAGGCTGCCCTTATGCACATCCTCGTTGTCGACGACGATCAGGCCGTCCGCGACTCGTTGGCGCGTTCACTGCAGTACAGCGGCTACGAGGTGGCCACGGCGTCCGACGGCGTCGAGGCTCTCGCGCACCTGTCCGCCCAGAAGGCGGCCGCGGTGATCATGGACGTGATGATGCCCCGCCTCGACGGCCTGGAGACGACCCGCATGCTGCGGGCGTCCGGCAACGATGTGCCGATCCTCGTGCTCACCGCGCGCGACGCGGTCGGCGACCGGGTCGACGGGCTCGACGCGGGTGCCGACGACTACATGGCCAAACCGTTCTCTCTCGACGAGTTGCTCGCGCGACTGCGCGCGCTCACCCGGCGCTCGAAGGGCGAGCCCTCGGGGGAGAGCAACGACAGTCCGCAGCCGCCGGCCAATCAGGTGCTCAGCTTCGAGGGGCTCACCCTCGACAACCAGACGCGGGAGGTCGCGCGCAACGGCCGCCGCATCTCCCTGACGCGCACCGAGTTCGCGCTGTTGCAGACGTTTCTCGAGAACCCGCGCCGCGTCCTCGAGCGCGGGTGGCTGCTCAACGAGGTGTGGGGCTTCGACTTCCCGACCACGGCCAACTCCCTGGAGGTCTACATCGGGTACCTGCGCCGCAAGACCGAGGCGCCGGGTGAGCCGCGGCTCATCCACACCGTCCGCGGCATCGGCTACGTGCTGCGCGAGACTCCCCCGTGATCCGGTGGCTGCGCGAGTGGCTCACCGCCCGTAGCCGCCCTCTGCAGGACCGCCTGGCGCTGCTCATCGCGGCGGCCGTGGCGGGAGCCGTCGCGATCACCGGCGGAGCCGCCTACGTGATCACCCTCCTGTCCGTCTACGCGCAACTCGACAACGAACTGGTCGATGTCGCCGCGGTGACGTCCACCTGGCTGCAGCAGGACCTCGAGAGCCTCGGCGGGGTCGACCCCAACGCGCTCCACGCGGCCAACGTGACCGTGGAGTTGCTACGGGCCGACAACTACACGATCACGCTGCCCGCCGGGCAGACACGGCTCGTGACGGGCCCGGAGGAACTCCGGGTGGCCCGCACCGGCATCGGCGCCTCCGCGCGGACGGGGGTCAGCAACACCGGCGAGTCGTACCGCATCATCTCCGTCCCGTTGCCGCGGGGGGTGCACAGCTATGCGCTCGTGCTCGGGCGTCCGCTGGGGCCGACCGAGGCGATCATGTCGAGCCTGGTGTACTCGCTGCTCACGTTCGGCGGGCTCGGAATCGTCGGGGCCGCGCTACTCGGCTACCAGATCGCGCGCTCGGCCATCCAGCCGCTACGCGTGCTGTCGGACGCCGTCGCCCATGTCACCGTGACGAACCGGCTCGTGCCCATCGAGGTGCACGGCAACGACGAAGTGGCCGATCTCGGGCGGGCGTTCAACCGGATGCTCAAGGCGCTCGACCTGTCGCGCGAGCGCCAGAAACGGCTCATCGCCGACGCCGGCCACGAGTTGCGGACGCCGCTCACCTCGATGCGGACCAACGTCGAGCTGCTCGTCGCCGACGAGCGCCAGGGGATGCTGCCGGCTGGGGCGCGGGGCGACATTCTGCGGGACGTCGCGGCGCAGTTGGGGGAGTTCACCACGCTCGTGGGCGACCTCGTCCAGCTGTCCCGCGAGGACACCCTGCAGGCGCACCCGATCCCGATCGACTTCCGCGATGTCGTGGACGCCGCCCTCGCCCGCGTGAAGCGTCGCGGGCCCGGCATCCACTGGGACGTGGAACTCGAGCCGCACTACCTCATCGGCGAAGCGGACGCGCTCGAACGGGCGGTGACGAACCTGCTCGACAACGCGGTGAAGTTCTCCCCCGAGGGGGGCACGATCCACGTCTCGCTCGAGGGCGACCGGCTCGTCGTCTCCGACGAGGGGCCGGGCATCTCCGACGACGACCTGCCGCACGTCTTCGAGCGGTTCTACCGCTCCGACCAGGCCCGGACGACGCCCGGATCGGGGCTTGGGCTGTCCATCGTCGCCCAGACCATCCAGGCCCATGGCGGATGGGTGAAGGCCGGGAGGGCGGCGTCCGGAGGCGCGGAGTTCACCGTCCGGCTGCCCGGCAGCCCGCTGCCGCCCGAGGAGTGGGAAGGCGACGAGGAGGAGACCGGGTCGCCGGCGTCCGCTGGGTGAGGCGGTCTTTCCCCTGGCCACTGGGGGCGTTGCAACTAATCGAACACTTTTTTGTTTGATGGTGGTATTCGACTATGTTGACGTGGGGTTTTGGTGCGTCGTGAGCCCGTGAAAATGTCGGGGACGGTGGGTAGGGTTCCGGGGCATGAGAAGCGGGGAGGCTGATCCGGGGGCCATGGTGGCCGCCGGGCTGGCCGCGCTCGACGGCGCGTGCCTCGGGGTCGGGCAGGCGCTCGAGTTCGCCGGAGCGCTGCTCGACCGTGTCGATCACGTCGGGCGGGCGTCCGCGACGGCCGAGGAGCGCTTGGGCTGGGTTCGGCTGGCCACCGCGGTGGCAGATCGTGCGCGCGGCCTCGCCGACCTGCTGGTCGGCGAGGCGGAGGCGGCGGAGGCGTCCGAGCGGGCCCAGGGCACCCCCATGACCACCTGGCTCACGCTCGACGAGCGAACCGGGCGTCGCGAGGCGACGCGCGCGGTCCTCTCCGGGCGCGAACTCGTCGAGCACGAACGGGTGCGCGCTGCGGTGCTGGCGGGCGAGGCGTCCGTCGCGCACGCGCGCGCCACCCAGCGCGTGCTGGCCGAGCTGCCGGAGTCTTTCGGGGCCGGCGAGCGGGCGCGGGCCGAGGAATGGCTGGTGGAGCGGGCGCGCCGGGCGACGCCGCCGCGGTTGGCGAAGTCGGGGCCGGAATTGCTCGAGGCGCTCGGGCATCCGGAGTCGTCGCTGACCGAGGCCGAGCGAGCGGAGGCGCGGTATCGGGTGGCGCGCCTGCGGCGCTTCGTGCGGTTCACCCCCGACGGGCAGGGGTCCACGCTCATCTTCGGTTCGTTGCCCACCGCCGAGTGCGCCGGGCTTGAGCGGCTGATCGCGGCGTACGAACAGTCCGAGCGCCGCGGGGCACGCGACGCGCGCGATCGTGAGGCGCTCCGCCGGACGCCGGGTCAGCGGCGCGCGGACGCCCTCGTGCGGCTCGTCGCCGAGCACGCCAGGCCCGGTCGTGCCCCGAAGGTCGCGGGTGACCGGCCGCGGGTCGTCGTGTCGATGAGTTACGACACGATGGTCGAGCGTGCCGAGCAGGCCGGGCTGATCGGTGGCGAGGCCTGCGTCCCGCCGGGGGAACTGCGGCGGCTGCTGTGCGACGCCGACGTGATGCCGGTCGTGCTCGGCTCGCGGTCGCAGCCGGTCGATCTCGGCGTGACGCGGCGCCTGGTCGACGCCGCCCTGCGCCAAGCGTTGTCTGAACGGGATCGGGGGTGCGTGTTCCCCGGGTGCGACGGCGCTGACGCCGAGTGCGAGGCCCACCACATCATCCCGTGGTGGATGCTCGGGCCGACAGCGTTGGAGAACCTCGTGTTGCTCTGCCCCCATCATCATCGCTTGTGCGAGCCAGTTCGATTCTGGACGGGTCCCGACCCCGGGCGGTGGGAGGTCAGGCTCGGCCACGATGGCGTCCCCGAGGTGCTCCCACCCGATCGAGTCGATGGCGCGCGGGTGCCGCGTCGACACGAACGGTTCCGGCGGCTCGACGACGGGCCCGACGCGCGGGCTTGAGCGCGCGGGCGGCCCCGCGCTGGCCGTGCGGGTCCGACGAGCGTCCGCGGTCTAGACGAAGATGTGGTCCGTCAGCACCGGCTGCAGCCCGAGCCGGCGGAGCGCCGACGTCATGTCGTCCACGCTCCGCCCGTCGGAGATCTCGAACTGCTCATCGCCCTCGTCGAGGCCGTCGGCGTGCTGGCCGACCCCGGTGCTCACGCCCGCGGACACCTTCGTCGCGGCTACACCCACCACGTGGTCGCGGAACGTAGCGCCTTCGCGAGTCGAGACGGTGATGCCCGCGAACGGCAGGGCAAGCCGGTAGGCGCAGAGCACCTGCAGCAGCTCCCGCTCCCCCACGTCACGTGGGTTCATCCCTGCGTCGGCGACCGTCGGACGCAGGCGGGGGCACGACAGCGTGATCTCCGCGTGGGGATATGTCCGCTGGACGGCCCGGGCGTGCACGATCGTGGCGAGCGCATCCCGGCGCCAGTCATCGAGGCCCAGCAAGGCTCCGAAGCCAACGCCGCGCATGCCCCCGATCAGCGCCCGCTCCTGCGACTCGAACCGGAACGGGAAGCTTCGCTTCCGTCCGCCGAGGTGCAGGAGGTCGTACGCAGCCGGGTTGTACGTCTCCTGGTACACGGTGACGCTGTCGGCCCCGGCGTCGTGCAGGACGCGGTAGTCGCCGGAGTTGAGGGGTTGGATCTCGACCCCCACCGTCCGGAACAGCGCTGCGGCACGACGGACGGCGTCCGCGATGTACTCGACCCCCGAGAACTTCGTGCTCTCGCCGGTCAGCAGCAGGATTTCCTCCAGGCCGGTGTCGGCGATCGCGCGCAGTTCGGCGTCCAGGGCCTCGGGTGTGAGCCGCGAGCGCCGGATGCGGTTGTTCGCGGAGAAGCCGCAGTACGTGCACACGTTCGCGCAGTAGTTGGCGAGGTAGAGCGGCGTGAAGAGCTGCACCGACGTCCCGAAGTGGGCGCGGGTCGCCCGCTGGGCGGCCTGCGCGATCTCCTCCAGCATCCCGGCTGCCGCCGGCGACAGCAGGACGGCGGCATCCCGCGGCGTCCGGACGCCGCGGCCGAGCACCGCCCGGACGTCCGCCTCGCCGCACGCGTCGAATCGGGCGGTGGCCACGGCATCCAGCACCGTGGGCAGGAGGGGTGAGCCGAGCCGCTCCTGCCCACTGAAGTAGGCCCAGTGATCGGTGTGCCTCACGCGCCCACCTCCGCGAGAAACCCGGTGAGCGGAGAGGACGCCGCCCCGCCACGCTCCAGCACGCGGCCCGGCCCGGCGAGATACGCGGCGCGGCCCGCCTCGATCGCGCCCCGGAACGCGCCGGCCATGCGCGGGAGGTCGGCTGCCGTCGCGATCGCGGTGTTCGCCATGATCGCCGCGACGCCCATCTCGATTGCTTCGCACGCCTGCGAGGGACGCCCGATGCCGGCGTCCACGATGATCGGGACGTCGATCTCGTCGACAAGGATCTGGATGAAGTCCCGCGTGGAGAGCCCCCGGTTCGATCCGATGGGCGCGGCGAGCGGCATGACGGCCGCGGCGCCGGCGTCCACGAGGTCCCGGGCGACGTTGAGGTCGGGGTGCATGTACGGCAGGACGACGAACCCGTCGGCGGCGAGCGTCCGGGTGGCGAGGATCGTCTCGTGGTTGTCGGGCAGGAGGTAGCGCGTGTCCCTGATCACTTCGACCTTCACGAAGTCACCGCAGCCCAGTTCGCGTGAGAGCCGCGCGATCCGGACGGCCTCCTCCGCTGTCCGGGCGCCCGAGGTGTTCGGCAGCAGGGTGACCCCCGCCGGGATGTAGTCGAGGATGTTCTCGGCGCCGGCCGTCGCCCGGCGCAGCGCCAGCGTCACGATTTGCGCGCCGGCCTGCTCGACCGCAGCCCGGATGAGGTCCAGGTTGTATTTGCCCGAGCCCAGAATGAACCGGGACGTGAACTGATGCCCGCCCAGCACGAGGGGATCGGCGCCGTTCGCGGGGGTGTTGCTCGTCATGTGATGTCCTTTCCGAGAATGAGTTGGACGACCGCGGTCGCCTGGTGCCCGGCGCAGATCGCCACCCGGGACGCCAGCAGCGGCAGCCCCGAGCCGACGTCGCTGCGGCCGTCGCCGCACAGGTACCAGCGGTCGGTGATACGCCTGGTCGCGATGAGGTTGGCCGGCGCGAGGCCGGCCATGCCGGACGCCCCGACCACGATGGGCCCTCCGGGCAGCGGGCAGAGGGCGTCCACGAGCATCGCCTTGGCGTCCGGCTTGTCGAACGCTTCGACCACGATCGGGTAGCCGCCCAAGACGTCCACCGCCAGCGCTGCGTCCAGCCGGACGCGATCCGTCACCACGTCGAGATACGGGTCGATCCGGACGATCGCGTCCCGCAGCGCCTCGGTCTTGGGCCTGCCGAGGTCCGCGATGCCGTACTGCTGCCGGTTGAGGTTGGTGAGGTCGACGACGTCGAAGTCGATCAGGTGCAGGCGTCCCACGCCCGTGCGGGCTAGGGCGATCGCGATGTTCGACCCGAGCCCGCCCAGCCCCGCGATGGCGACGGACGCCTCGGCCAGCCTCCGCTGCGCGTCGGCCCCCATGCGCGCCTGCAGGGCGTCGACGAGTTGCTCCTCGCTCGGGAGCGTCGGCGTCCCTCCCCCGCCCTGCGGTCCGACGGACGCCTCCCCGGACACTAACCGCCCCCCATGAACTGGACGATCTCGATCCGATCGCCCTCGTGCGGGACGCGCGTGGCCCGCTCAGAGCGGGGGACGATCGTCCCGTTGCATTCGACCGCGATCCGGTCGAGGGGGAAGCCCGCCTCATCGAGGTACGCGCCCAGGGTTTTGTCCCGCTCGCACGGGACCGGTTCTCCATTGAGGAATAACACGGAACTCTTCACTTCCTTCGCCGGCATGATCCGGACAGGTTCGACGGTCCAGGCGGCGTCAGCCTGTTCTCAACCCGTGCCCGGGCTCCCGTGGGATGGCTTCAGCATAGGCACCCGAGGACGCGCCCGCAGGCGTCCCGGAATCTTCCCTCGAGCCCACCGCGACCGGATGCCGGCCGGCGCTGTCGACCTCCGGGCGAGCCCGGCGAGCCCGGCGAGCGCGTCCGTGGACGCTCCCGCCCCGACGGCCCGCGCATTCTCTGAATGGCACTGCACGGCCTCCCACGATTCCGGCCCGACCAGGGTGCTCGTGCGCTACTTTTCTCCTGAGATCCATCGGAGCGGTCATCGCCGACCGCAGCTAGGAGATCCCGAGATGGTTGCCCTGCACACCGCCATCGCGATCATCGTGGTGGTCCTGCTCATCATCAAAGCGAAGATCGATCCGGTCATCGCGCTCGTCATCGGCTGTCTCTACCTGGGCCTCGCCGCCGGCGTCGGCTTCGAGGGCACCGTCAAGGCGATCACCGGGGGCTTCGGCGGCATCATGGAGAAGGTCGGTCTGTTGATCGGCTTCGGCGTCCTCATCGGAGCGTTGCTTCATACGACGGGCGCCTTCCGCAAGATCGTCGAAGGTCTGCTGAAGGTCTTCGGCACCAAGCGCATCCCGTACGGTCTGACCGTCGCGCTGGCCACCATCTTCCCGTCGATCTACGTCGACGTGCAGGTCGTCCTCGCGGCGCCGATCGCGCGGCAGTCCGCGAAGCACATGGGCAAGACGGGCCTCGCGCTGATGGCGGGGGCGCTCGGCTGCGGCATCTTCTGCGGCTATGTGTTCGTCGTCCCCGGCCTGTCCGCCATCTCGATCTCGGGCCTGTTGGGCATCCCGCTCGGTACGTACCTGCTGTACGGCATCGTGATCGGCCCGGTCACCGCCCTCGTGACGACCTTCCTGTTCAGCCGCATGCTCAAGCTCGGCTGGTGGAAGTCCGACAAGGACGAAGAGCAGAACGAGGCCCTGAACGAACTCGAGAGCCAAGAGGAGCCGGCGCAAGAGGAAAGCGTGCCCTTCGTGGCGGCCGACCCGCACTCCGCGGTGGCCGTCGCCGAGCCGAGGACGAAGTCCCTTCCCCTGTCGATCTCGCTCCTGCCGATCATCGTGCCGCTGTTGATGATCGCCTTCGGGGCGTTCATGGACCTGTTCAACCTCAGCAACGAGTTCATCGCGTTCCTCGGCAACGCCAACGTGGCGCTGTTCGTCGGCCTGCTGGGGGCGTACGCGCTGTCGCGCATCAGCGTGGGGCGCGACCGGGCAGCCGAGGCGCTGAGCGACGGCCTGCACACGACCGGCGAGATCCTGCTCGTCACCGGCATCGGCGGCTCGCTCGGCGACGTCATCGAGGCGACCGGCTTGGCGAAGGTGCTCGGCGGCCTGTTCAGCGCGGACGCCAGCGCCCCGATCGTCCTCTCGATCCTGCTCGCCTGGTTCATCGCGGCGGTGCTGCACCTCTCGATCGGGTCGGTGTCGGTGGCGGCCATCGCGGCGTCCGGCATCATCGCGCCGATCCTGACGCAGATCAACGTGTCGCCGATCGCGATCGGTCTGGCGATCGCGTCCGGGTCGATGTTCGCGCTGCAGGTGAACAGCAACTTCTTCTGGATGTTCAAGGCCCTCCTCGGCCTGACGACCCAGGGCACGCTCAAGACGATGACGACCGTCACGTCGATCGCGTCGTTGTGCTCGCTGCCGTTGGTCCTCGTCGTGGCGTTGATCTCGTAATGGTCCGGCCGCCGGTCGGTGAGCTGATCGCGGTCGTCACCGACCGCGGGTCGTGGGCGTCCTGGGACACCCCGCCCACCGACCCGCCGGGCATCTCGGACGCCTACGCGTCCGACCTGGCGGCGGCGCGCTCGGCGACCGGTCTGGACGAGTCGGTCGTCACCGGCGAGGCGACCTTGGCCGGACGCCGCGTCGCCCTCATCGCGGGGGACCCCCGGTTCCTGGGCGGCTCGATCGGCGTCGCGACGGCGGTCCGGCTCGCGGACGCCATCGCCCGGGCAACCCGCGAGGGCCTGCCGCTGCTCGCCCTGCCGGTCGGCGGCGGGACCCGGATGCAGGAGGGCACCCTCGCGTTCCTGCAGATGGCGAAGATCACCCAGGCGGTCATGGACCACAAGGCCGCTGGGTTGCCGTACCTCGTGTACCTCCGGCACCCCACGATGGGCGGCGTCTTCGCGTCGTGGGCGTCCCTGGGCCACGTGACGCTGGCCGAGCCGGGCGCGCTGCTGGGGTTCCTCGGCCCGCGCGTGTACGAGGCCCTCTACGGCCGGCCGTTCCCGAGCGGCGTCCAGCTGGCAGAGAACCTCGAGGCCCGCGGCATCGTGGACGCCGTCGTCCCGCCCGATCAGGTGCGGTCCGCCTGGGCGCGGATTCTCCAGGTGGTGGCGCGGGAGCCGGGTGAGGGGGCGTCCGCTGCGGCATCCGCAGCCGAGCCGGACCGCGGCCCGAGCCCCGACCCCGACCCCGACGACCTCACCGACACCCCCGCCTGGACGTCCGTGCTGGCCACGCGGCGTCCCGACCGGCCGGGCGTCCGGTTCCTGCTCGCGGGCGCCACGGACGTCACGATGCTCAACGGCACCGGCGACGGAGAGTCGCACCCCGGCTCGGTGCTCGCGCTGGCGCGGATCGGCGGCGAGCCCTGCGTCGTCCTGGGTCAGTGCCGCGAGGGGCAGACCCTCGAGAACCCCCTGGACGCCGCGGCCCTCCGCGAGGCGCGGCGCGGGCTTCGGCTCTCCCGGGAGCTACGGCTGCCCCTGCTCACCGTGATCGACACGCCGGGCGCGGCGCTGTCGAAGGAGGCCGAGGAACGCGGCCTCGCCGGCGAGATCGCCCGGACGCTCAGCGAACTCCTCACCCTCCCCACCCCCACCGTCAGCCTGCTGATGGGCCAAGGCGCGGGCGGCATCGCGCTGGCGCTCGTGCCCGCGGACCGGGTGTTGGCGTCCGAGCACGCGTGGCTCGCGCCGCTGCCGCCGGAGGGGGCGTCCGCGATCGTCCACCGCGACACCGAGCACGCGGCGGAGTTGGCCGGGGCCCAGGGCGTCCGCGCGCGGGACCTTCTGCGCAACGGGATCGTCGACCGGGTCGTCCCGGAGCCTCCGGACGCCGCCGCCGACCCGGACGCCTTCCGCGCCGGACTCTTGGACGCCGTCTCCGCCGAGCTCCGGCGGGTCGTGTCCGCCGACGGCGAGCTCCGGCTCGCGGAGCGCGCCGAGAAGTACCGCACGCTGGGCGTCCGCTGACCGCCCGATCGCGACGCGCGGGAGTCCTGTCTACCCCGGCGTCCACCTTCGACCCACAGGGTTATCCACAGGCGCATCCACACCTGGGGAGAACGACACAGCTGGAGTTCTGGACCGTCCACCCAGGCGCGACACCTTGTCGCATCGTGACCGTCCCCGCCGCGGGACTGCCCGATCACCCAGGCCTACGGATCGCAGGAGCCCTCGGGACTCGCAACCGGAGGTCAGCAGCCTCGGCCCCGGACGCGCCCGTCCAGCCGGGCATCCACCGCGCACGCACAGGGTTATCCACAACTCTGTCCACACCTGGGGAGAACTACACGCCTGTCATTTCAGGCACCCGGCAGCAAGGTCACAAGGGGGCCAAGACGCTCCAAGTCCGACTGAACGCCGAGGAGTTGGGCGCTTTGACCCTGTTGGCCGAGCAGCGCGGCGTTCCCGTTTCAACCCTGGCCCGAGACTTCCTCCTCTCCCATCTGGCAAGCACCGATGATTCCCCCACAGCGTTGATCGCCAAGATCCGAGCCGGTTCGCCGAGACGCTGGCCCCGTTCGGCTCGCGGCAGTATCGCTCACCGGGGCAGCGTGATCGCCACCCCGTGCCCTCCGGCGTCCACCCGGACGCCGCGCAGGTCGGCCACGGTCCAGTCGGCGCCGCGGGCCGCCGCCCCGGAACCCACGCCCACGACCCGCATCCCCGCGCGTCGGGCGGCGTCGATGCCGGCACCGGAATCCTCGAAGACGAGGCAGTCCTCCGGCGCCAGTCCGAGTGCGTCGGCCGCGACCAGGAAGCCCTCCGGGTCCGGTTTGCTCCTCGACACCCGTTCGGCGGCGATCGCGACCGGAGGCATCCGGACGCCCGCGGCGTCCATTCGAGCCGTCGCCAGCGGGACGGTCGCCGACGTGACCAACGCGTGCGGGACGCCCTCGAGCGCGGCCACGAACGCCCCCGCGCCCGCGATCTCCCGGACGCCCTCGAGCGTCACCGTCTCCCGCGCGAGCAGGGCGCGGCTCTCGGCGAGGTTCTCCTCGTCCGGACGCCCCGGCAGCAGGTCGCGCATGCTCTCGTGGCTCTGCCTCCCGTGGATGACGGCCAGCACGCCCGCAGGGTCGAGCCCGTGCGCGGTCGCCCACTCCGCCCAGAGCCGTTCGACGACGGCGGTCGAGTCCACGAGGGTGCCGTCCATATCCAGCAGGACGCCGCGGGCGCGAATCGCGCCCCCGCGCCGGTCGTGCTCAATCATCGTCGCTTCTCCTCGCTGTTTCGGGGGCCACGTGCACCTGGACGCCCGCCTCGCGGAACTGATCGACAACAGCCTCGGGGGCGTCCTCGGTAACGACGAGGTCGTCCAAGTCATCGAACCCACCGAACCGGAAACTGGACGTCCGCGCCAGCTTCTGCCCGGTGGCGAGCATGATTCGTCGTGCCCCCGCCGCGGCGATCGCCCGCTTGATCTGGGCGTCGTCCCAGGTGGCGGTGGTAAGCCCGTGCGCCGGGGACGCCGCGCAGGCCCCGAGCACGGACACATCCGCGCGCATGTCGCGCGCCGCCTGAATGGATGCCGCCGCCGTCGCGGACAAGCTGTCGGGAGTGATCAGTCCGCCGGGAACGATCACCCGGATGTCCCGACTCGTCCCGAGCGCGACCGCAGCGTGCAGCGACAGGCACAGGACGGTCATCCGGCGGCCGACGAGCGTCTGCGCTAGCGCGTCGTTCGTGGTGCCGTTGTCGAGAATGACCGACTGATCGTCGTCGATCAGGGACGCCGCGACCGTAGCCAGAGAGAGTTTCTGCTCCAGATTCTCGTGCGAGCGCAGCGAGTAGGGCATCGGCTGGCCGCGGTTGTCGACCCGGACAGCCCCGCCGTGCACCCGCTTCAGGAGGCCCCGCCCCTCCAGATCGGCCAGATCGCGCCGGATCGTGATCGGGGACGCCCCCGTCAGCGCGATCAGCGCGTCCACGGTCATCCGCTGCTGACCCACCGCCCGAATGATCATTCTCTGTCTTGATGATCGTTGCACGTGATTATCCAACCACGAAGAATGGTCATGTCGCCACGACAACGACCGGAGACAACGACCGAAAAGGAGCCCTCGCCATGACCACCTTCATCATCCGCACCGCCCAGACCATCAGCGCCGCCTTCGACACCTTCTCGATCCGCGGTCTGCGCACCACCGGCGCCCAGCTGCGCGCCTTCCGCACCGGCCTCGACCTGGAGTGAGGACGTCGCCGAGACGCGCCCGCTCCTCCACAGCCGCCCCGTCCAGCCAGCAATCCACCACGCACCCACAGACTTATCCACAGGACCGTCCACAGCTGTGGAGAATCACACGGCTGTAGTTCACGGCGTCCGGCCCTCGGGGTGTGTG
>NZ_JBDHZL010000020.1:0-37511 GCF_039811905.1 Nigerium sp.
GAGCAGACGGACGCCGGCGGGGCGGCGTCCGAGCGGGCGGCGTCCGAGGCGGCGGCGTCCCGGCGGGCGGCGTCCCGGCGGACCGTCACCCCGGGACGCCTCGCGCTCGCGGGCGTCGGGCTGGCCGCGACGGTGGCGCTCGGCGCGCTGGCCGTGCGGATGCGGGCCGGGCGGCGTCCGCGGGGTTAGGGTCGCCTTATGGCTCGCGAGTGGTTGGTCGCTCTCGTCGTGGTGGTCGCGTTGCTGCTGATCACCGCGATGGCCCGGCGTCGGCGTCCCCCGGTGGGGGATGAGCTGGCCGCGATCTTCGGCGAGGCGCCGGCGCCCGATCCCGGGCCGCGGGCGCGCCGGTGGGCGCTGGGCGCCCTGTACCGGGCCGGGGTGGACGCCGAGGCCGACCCCGTGTACGCCATGCGGGTCCTCCGGCAAGCCGAGCCGCGGCTCTCGCTCGCGGGGGCGAGGTCCCTCGTAGCCGCTGTGTCCTGACGCCGTCCTGACGCCCGTATCCCGGGCGGCCCCTCGGGGTCGCCCCGGCGTCTGCTTAACTGACGCCGTTTGACAACCGGGAGAAGGAGCACTTAGTCATGCCTGAGCTCACTGCAGAGCTACAGCAAGAGTTCGACACTGTCGTCCGGCGGAATCCCGGCGAGGCGGAATTCCATCAAGCGGTCCGCGAGGTGCTGGAGAGCCTCGGGCCGGTGATCGATCGGCGTCCGGAGTATCTGGAGTCCGGCATCATCAGCCGCATCTGCGAGCCGAACCGCCAGATCATCTTCAAGGTGAACTGGCTGGACGACCAGAACCGCGTCCAGACCAACCGCGGTTTCCGCGTCCAGTTCAACTCGGCGCTCGGCCCCTACAAGGGCGGGCTGCGATTCCACCCGAGCGTGTACCTCGGCATCATCAAGTTCCTGGGCTTCGAGCAGGTCTTCAAGAACGCCCTGACCGGCATGCCGATCGGCGGCGGCAAGGGCGGCTCCGACTTCGACCCGAAGGGCAAGTCGGACAAGGAGATCATGAAGTTCTGCCAGTCCTTCATGCTCGAGTTGAGCCACCACATCGGCGCCGACACCGACGTCCCGGCCGGCGACATCGGCGTGGGCGGCCGCGAGATCGGCTACCTGTTCGGCCAGTACAAGAAGCTCACCGGGCGCTACGAGTCCGGCGTCCTCACCGGCAAGGGCCTCACGTGGGGCGGCTCGCGCGCCCGCACCGAGGCGACCGGCTACGGCACGGTGTTCTTCGCCGACGAGATGCTGAAGCTCACCGGCGAGAGCTTCGAGGGCAAGAAGGTCGTCGTGTCCGGGTCGGGCAACGTCGCGATCTACGCCCTCGAGAAGGCGCAGCAGCTCGGCGGCACGGTCGTCGCGATGTCCGACTCGGGCGGCTACATCGTCGACGAGGGCGGCATCGACCTGGAGCAGATGCAGGAGCTCAAAGAGATCCGGCGCGGCCGGATCAGCGAGTACGCGGACGCCAACCCCTCGGCCCGCTTCGTCTCCGACGGGCAGATCTGGGATGTGCCGTGCGACATCGCCCTGCCCTGCGCCACGCAGAACGAGCTGCCGCTCGCCGGCGCGGAGGCCCTCATCAAGAACGGCTGCACGCTCGTCGCCGAGGGCGCCAACATGCCGAGCACTCCGGAGGCGATCAAGGCGTTCCGGGCCAACGGCGTCCGGTTTGCGCCCGGCAAGGCCGCGAACGCGGGCGGCGTCGCGACGTCGGCGCTCGAGATGCAGCAGAACGCGTCCCGCGACTCGTGGACCTTCGAGTACACCGAGGAGCGGCTGAAGGAGATCATGGTCGGCATCCACGCCCGCTGCGCGGAGACGGCCGACGAGTACGGGTCGCCCGGCGACTACGTGCGCGGTGCGAACATCTCCAGCTTCGTCCGCGTCGCCGACACCATGCTGGCGCTGGGCGTGATCTGAGCAGTCACCCCACAACAGGCCGCCCTGAGGGGCGGCCTGTTGCGTGCGGTGGGGCGGCGACGGGGGTCGGGTCGCGCAACGCTGCAGGCGTTGTCGAAACGCTGCAGGCGTTTCCAGGACGCCTGCCTCCGGCCGGTTCGCTGCCTTACGTAAGGCAGCGAACTCGCCGGAGCCCGGCGTTTCCGCAATGCTGCAGGCGTTTCGCGCGCTCAGGCGGGACGCGGGCCGGCGAACGGATCCCAGTGCGGGTCGTCGTGCGTCTCGAGTTCGATGCGCCAGGTCACCTCGGCCGCCGTCTCGGCCCCGTGCAGGTGGCGGATGAGGGCGGCGGTCATGTCCATGCCCGCGGCGACGCCCGACGACGTCCAGCGCTCCCGGTCGGCCACCCACCGCGCCCGGCGCCGCCAGGCGACGTCGGCGCCGAAGCCCGACGCCCAGTCGAAGGCGCGCTTGTTCGAGGTCGCCGCGTAGCCCTCGAGGAGCCCCGCGGCCGCGAGGAGGGCGGACCCCGTACAGACCGACGCCACGATCTCGGCGCCCTCGGCGAAGGCCGCGAGGCGTCCGAGGAACGCGGCGTCGTGGGCCAGCGGCCGGGTGCCGGCGCCCCCGGGCACGAGCACGATGTCGCCGGCGTGCGCCGCGTCCAACCGCGACGTCGCGATCACCTCGGTGCCCTGCGAGCTCGCGACCGGCCCGGGCGTTTCCGCCACGAGTTCGACGGCGAACCGATCCGGCAGCATGCCGAGCAGTTCGACCGGCCCGAAGACGTCGAGCAACTCGAACCCGTCGAAGAGCACGATCGAGACGGTGCGGGGGGCGGAGTGGTCGGTCACGATCCCGACCTTAACACCGCGGCGACAGGCCCTTTCCCACGCTCCGCCCTCAGATGGCCACCGCCGCGGACGTCCGGCAGCACAGCACGCGCTGGGCGACGACGTCGGAGTACAGCTCCAGGTCGTCGAAGCGGGCGACGTGCACGACGTCGGCCAGACGCGTCGCGGGGTCGAGGTCGGCGATGACGTTCGGCCGGCTCGTGACCACGTCGGGGCGGAACGTCACCCCGCGCCGGTCGTCGAACAGGGCGCAGTAGAAGATCCCGGTCTCGACGAGGTCCTGGAAGAAGTGGCTGCCGTAGCTCAGCTCGGGCCGGAACTCCCCGGCCGCATACGTCGCCTCGACGAGGACGGCCGCGTTCGAGATCTCCGCGAACCGCGCGGGCACCCCGAGCGCCTCGGTCGTCGTCCCCCAGCGTCCGGGCCCCAGCAGCAGGAACGGCTCGCCCTTCAGCGCCCGATTCAGGACGCCCACCTGGCGCGCCACCGCGTGCCGGTCGGCCTGACCGAGCGCCAGATACGCCTCCGGCCGGACGGCCACCACATGCGTCAGCGACAGCCGCACGTTGCCGCCCATGAACTCACCGTCCGAGGAGAACAGGACGCCGGCGGCGTCCGTCACGCACGGCATCGCCACCGCGGAGCCGGGCCCGCGCGTCTGCAGGGGCCGGCACTGGACCAGGTTGATCCGCGGCTCGCCGTCGGCGGTGATGTTCACGGTGAACTCGACATCGACGGGGTAGTCGTAGGCGTCCGACAGGGCTTTGAGCAGGTTTTTCATGACCGTAGGGAACGGCGTCCGGGTCAGCAGCCCCGCGAAGTCGACGATGACCGGCGGCTTCGCGGGGCGGCGTCCCCGCTCGGCCAGCCGGCGGCGGGCCTCCAGATCGGGGCTGGCGAACAGCGACCAGTCGGCCGCGAGGTCGAGCCCCTGGAGGGCCGAGACGGGCACGGTCGCCGGCGCGTCCTCGGCCAGGTCGAGCACGTCGACGAACCGCTGGCTGTTCGCGGCGACCTCGTCGGCGGCCAGGCGTCCGCGGGTGGGGGAGTCGAGCGCGACGATGCGGGCGTGGTCGGTGCCGGTGCGGTCGACGGCTCGCGTCCCCATGCCGAGCACGAGGCGGAGCATGCCGGCGTCGCCGTCGATGTCGGGGTCCCACACGTACAGGTTCGAGGAGTTCCCGACGCCCGCGGCGTGCGGGAAGAAGTACCGCGCATGGTGATCCCCGGACACCCGCTGGATCAGGATGGCCATCTGCTCGTCCGCCTCCGCGAGCCCGCGGGCCTGCCGGTACCGCAGCGCCTCCTCGCTCATCGTGCTGGCGTACACGGCCCGGACGGCGTCCTCCAGCGCGGCGAGGCGGCCCTCCGGAGTCCCCTGATTGGCCAGGAAGAAGCTGTCGTACTTGCCCGCGAACGCGTTGCCGAAGTTGTCCTCCAGCAGCGAACTCGACCGGACGATGATCGGCGCCTGCCCGAAGTGCTCCAGCACGAGCCGGAACTGGTCGCGGATCGGCGTCGGGAACGCCCCGCCCGGGATCTCCCGGTGCAGTTCCGCCCCCGCGGCGAGAAAGCCGTCGGGCGTCCGCTGGCGCAGCCGGTGGGCCCACCAGCCGTTCGCGACGAGGAACGTGTAGAAGGCGTCCGCGCCGACGTAGAACGAGTCGTGCGGCTCCAGATGCCCCGCGAACCGCCCCTCGGGGTCGTGATCGAGGATCGCCCGGGCGACCAGCATGCCCACCGACTTGCCGCCGATCCGCCCGGTGCCGACCTCGCGGGACGCCACGACGACCAGGTCGGCCAGCGTGAGGTGCCGGTGGGCCAGCTCGACCATGCGCCCGTCCCGGCCGACCATCACGTCGCACAACTGCCGGGCTAGCCGCGCCCGGGTCTCGTCGTCGGCGTCCAGGGCGGCGTGGGCGTCCTCGACGATCTGCTGCCAGCGGTCGGTCCGGCTGGTGAGCCGCCCGAGCGGCGACATCAGCCGCGCGGACGCCTCCGACGCCGTCACCGGGACGGCCGAGCCCGCGTCGATGCGGTGGGGGAAGAACATCGTCGGAGACGACCGCTGGTCGACCTTCAGCGGGTGGACGAACGTCGCGTCGCCCGTCACGTGGAGGTCGAGCAGCAGCTGCGTGGTTTCGCGGATCCCGGCGACGGTCGCGTTCGTGTGCGCCGAACGCATGAGGGCGAAGTAGGCGATCGTGTCGAGCTCGTAGAGGAACGGGCAGGTCACCTTGAAGAAGTTCATGACCATGAGGTCGGAATGCCAGGCGTCCAGCAGCTCGGTGAGGGAGTCGAAGAGGTAGAACGCGCGGCGTCCCTCGGCCTCGATCAGGTCGTGGACGCGCGCGGCGAAGTGCTCGAATCCGCGCGACGGGTCGAGCCGGTGCACCTCGATGTCGTCGTCGGTCACCAGCGGCGGATGCTCGGCGAACCGGACGTACAGGATGCGGCGGCCCTCCGCGCGCGACTGGGCGACGAACGGGTCGAGGACGGTGCGGAAGGCGTCCAGGTCGTCCACCTGCCAGACGACGTTGTCGCCCAGGCGGAGGCCGTCGACGGCCTGGTCGAGCCCGGCGATGCCGGTGCTGGCGCGCTCTGCTGCCATGGGGGACCCCTTCGTCGGCGCTCGTCGGGAGGCGATGTCGCTCACCGTACCTGCTGAGACCTGGCGGGCGCGCCGGGACGGTGCCACTAGACTCCGGCGCATGCCCAAGGTTCTGATGAAGCTGCCCGTCGGCGAGAAGGTCGGGCTCGCGTTCTCCGGCGGACTCGACACCTCGTGTGCGGTCGCCTGGATGCGTGAGAAGGGGGCGATCCCCTACACCTACACCGCCGACATCGGGCAGTACGACGAGCCCGACATCGACTCGGTGCCCGACCGGGCGCTGGCCTACGGCGCGGAGGGCACGCGCCTCGTCGACTGCACGACCGAGCTGGTCAACGAGGGGTTCGTCGCGCTGGCGTGCGGGGCGTTCCACATCCGGTCCGCCGGGCGCACCTACTTCAACACCACCCCGCTGGGTCGCGCGGTGACGGGCACGATGCTCGTCCGCGCGATGAAGGAGGACGGGGTGAACATGTGGGGCGACGGCTCCACCTACAAGGGCAACGACATCGAGCGGTTCTACCGCTACGGCCTGCTCGCGAACCCCGACCTGCGCATCTACAAGCCGTGGCTCGACGCCGACTTCGTCTCCGAGCTCGGCGGACGCGATGAGATGAGCCAGTGGCTCACCGAGCGCAACCTGCCCTACCGCGACAGCAAGGAGAAGGCGTACTCCACCGACGCCAACATCTGGGGCGCCACCCACGAGGCCAAGGAGCTCGAGTACCTCGGCGTCGGCATGGACATCGTGGAGCCCATCATGGGCGTCGCCCACTACCACGACGACGTCCAGATCGAGACCGAGGAGGTCTCGGTCTCGTTCGAGCAGGGCATCCCGGTGCGCATCAACGACGAGAGCTTCGATTCGCCGGTCGCCCTGGTTCGCCGGGCGAACGAGATCGGCGGACGCCACGGGCTCGGCATGGCCGACGAGATCGAGAACCGCATCATCGAGGCGAAGAGCCGCGGCATCTACGAGGCCCCCGGCATGGCCCTGCTGCACGTGTGCTACGAGCGGCTCGTCAACGCGATCCACAACGAGGACACGGTGGCCGCCTACCACAACGACGGCCGCAAGCTCGGACGCCTGCTGTACGAGGGCCGCTGGCTCGACCCGCAGTCGCTCATGCTGCGCGAGTCGCTGCAGCGCTGGGTCGGCTCGGCGATCACCGGCACCGTCACGCTGCGGCTGCGCCGCGGCGAGGACTACACGATCCTCAACACCGAGGGCCCGTCGCTGTCGTACCACCCCGAGAAGCTCTCCATGGAGCGGGTGGGGGACTCGGCGTTCGGCCCGGTGGACCGCATCGGCCAGTTGACCATGCGCAACCTCGACATCGCCGATACGCGGACGCGGCTGGAGTCCTACGCCCAGATCGGCCTCGTCGGCGGCGCGGTCTCCGAGCTGGTCGGCGAGCTCGAGCAGGGCGCCGCGAAGGCGATCACCCAGCAGACGACCCCGAACTCCGAGGTCATCGAGGAGGGCCAGAACTTCTCCGGCATGGAGTCCGGGCACGACTAAAGCGCCCCGGGCCACCGGGGGGATTCGTCCCCCCGGTGACGGGAAGCCCCTCCAGGGGTAACATCGATAGACCCTGATATCTGGGTGCAGCGAGGTCGCTCACTGAGGAGGGGCCATGACCACACTGGAGGCAACCGGTTACATCGTCGTCGGCACCGACGGCTCGAAGCGGGCGCGGGGTGCGATCGACTGGGCGGCGGAGGTCGCGCAGGGGCGCGGGCTTCCGCTGCTGATCGTGCAGACCGTGTCGGAGTTCCCGATCCCGTCGCGCACGGGCGTGTACTCCGCGATGATCCACGGCGGGCTGCCCGAGGAGATTCTCGACTCGACCAAGCGCAGCCTCGCCCGCGAGGCGCGCCGCGTCCGGAAGGACCGGCCCGGCCTCACCGTCGACGAGACGGTGATCGAGGGCAGGGCGTCCTACGTGCTGGCCCGGGCGTCCAAGACGGCCGAGCTCGTCGTCGTGGGCGCGCGGGGCGTGGGCGTGCCTTTGAAGGTGCGCGCGCTCGGCGGCACGTCGGACGCCGTGGCGACCCACGCGCACGGGCCCGTCGCGATCATCCCCGACGAGGGGGACCCGACCCCGGACGGCCCCGTCCTGGTCGGCGTGGACGACTCGGAGGAGTCCCGGGCCGCGATCAGGCTGGCGGTCTCCGCGGCGAGGCGCCGCGGCGTCCCGCTGATCGCGCTGCACGCCTGGACGACCCCGTGGCTCGACGGCGAGGCCGCGACGACGTTCAAGCCGGACGATCTCGAACGGTCCTTCGAGGGGCTGGTGGAGCGCCTGGTGCGTCCGTACGTCGACCGTGCGCCCGGCCTCGACCTCGAGATCCGGGTCGTCAACCAGCGGCCGGCGTCCGCGCTCGTGGAGGCGTCCACAGGCTGCTCGCTCGTGCTCGTCGGGTCGCGCGGCCGCGACGGGTTCGCGGGGCTCCTGCTCGGCTCGACCAGCCGCGGGCTGCTGCGCGACGCCCACTGCCCGGTCATCGTCATGCGCCGCGGGGCGCAGCTGGCCGACGACATCAGCGACCCGACGGGCCCGGACGCCGACGCCACCCCGGACGCCGACGCCACCCCGGGCGATCCTCCCCGGTGACGGGCCGGGGTCGGCGGTCCGGCTAGCGGAGTCGCCCGTCGATCAATCGGACGATGGACGTGCACCGGCGCCGGCGGGCATAGCCTGACGGCGTGAATCACGACCGCAAATGGGCGGCCCTCGCGGTGCTGGCCGCGGGGCTGTCCCTCATCGTCCTCGACGGCACGATCGTCGGCGTCGCCCTGCCCGCGATCATCGCCGATCTTCGGCTCGACCTCACCGACGCGCAGTGGGTCAACAGCCTGTACTCGGTGGTGTTCGCGGCGCTGCTGCTCACCTTCGGACGCCTCGGCGACCGCTTCGGACGCCGCTCGCTGTTCCTCGCCGGCGTGACGGTGTTCGTGGCCGGCAGCGTGGTCGCGGCGTTCGCGTCGGGCGCCGAACAGTTGATCGCATCCCGGGCGCTGCAGGGGGTCGGCGGGGCGCTCGTGCTGCCGTCGACCCTGTCGACGGTGAACGCGACCTTCCGCGGCCGCGACCGGGCCGTCGCCTTCGGCGTCTGGGGGGCGGTCATGGCCGGCATGGCCGCGATCGGGCCGTTGCTCGGCGGCGTCCTGACGACGTGGCTGGACTGGCGCTGGATCTTCCTCGTGAACGTCCCGCTCGGCATCGCGGTCGTCGCCGCCGGCGTCGCCTGGGTGCCGGAGAGCCGCGGCCGCATCGACGCCCCCGGCGCCGACGTCCTCGGCCTCCTGCTCAGCGCCGGCGGCCTCGGCCTGCTCGTGTTCGGCCTGATCGAGGGCAACTCGCTGGGCTGGTGGACGCCCACGGCCGACTTCCCGCTGCTCGGCTTCGTCTGGGGCCAGGACGCCCCGGTGTCGCTGCCCGCCGCCGCGATCGGCGTCGGGATCGTGCTGGTCGGCCTGTTCCTCGGTTGGGAGGGACGCCGCGGCTTCTTCGGCCGCTCCGCGCTGCTCGACCTGCGCCTGTTCCGCATCGGGACGTTTGCCTGGGGCAACCTGACCGCCGGCATGGTCGCGGTCGCCGAGTTCGCGCTGGTGCTGGTCGTGCCGCTGTTCCTGGTGAACGTGCTGGGCCTCGACATCATGGGGGCCGGCCTCGTGCTGGCCGCGATGGCGTTCGGGGCCTTCCTGTCGGGCGCGATGGCCCGGCACGTGGCGGCCCGGTTCGGTGCGCCGCGCGTCGTCACGCTCGGCCTGGCGCTCGAGGTGGCCGGGGTCGCGGTGACCGCGCTGGCCCTCAGCCGGACGACCTCCCCGTGGCTGTTGGCCATCACCCTCGCCGTCTACGGGCTGGGGCTCGGGCTGGCGTCCGCGCAACTGACGTCGACGGTGCTGGCCGACGTGCCGACCGCGCAGTCGGGGGCCGCGTCCGCGACGCAGAGCACGGTCCGGCAGCTCGGGTCGGCGTTCGGCAGCGCCATCGGCGGGACGGCCCTGGCCGTCAGCCTCCACGCGACGCTGCCCGCCCACCTGGCCGAGTTCGGGCTCACCGGACGCGCGGCGTCCGGCCTGGTGGACGCGACGGTCCTCTCGGCGGGATCGAACATCCCCGGCCTGGTCGCCGCGGGCGCCCACGGACGATTCGGCGACCGGACGCCCCAGCTCGCGGCCGCGCTCGCCGACGGCTTCGCGCGGGCGACGTCGAGCGCGTTGTGGATCGCCGCGGCCTTCCTGGCGCTCGGCCTGATCGGCTCGCTCGTGGTGAGCGCGCAGGCCAACCGCCAGGCCGCCGTGCGGGCGTCCGACGATTCCCAGCAGCCGACCGACGTCAGCGGCGCTGCACCCAGCCGCCGTTGACGAACTGCCGGGCCTCGCCCGGCGCGGCGTCCGTGGTGACGCGGAGGTCGCGGTTCAGCGTCTCGGGGCTCACGTACGTGGAGACGAACGAGACCACCATCACCAGGGTCATGTAGATCGCGACCGGCACCCACGACCCGCCGAACCACGCCAGCAGGGACGCCGCGAAGACCGGAGCCAGGCCGCCGCCGACGACCGAGCCGAACTCGCGCCCGACCGTCACGCCCGCGTAGCGGTAGCGGCTGCCGAACAGCTCGGGGAAGAAGCTCATCTGGGGCCCGGTGATGCCCTGGGCCGCGAACACGAACCCGAAGATGATGACGCCGGCGATGGCGAACCGGTTGCCGGTGTTCAGCAGCGGGAAGGCGATGAACGGCGTCACCGCGAGGACGGCGCAGAGGATCAGCAGCCAGACGCGGCGTCCGATGCGGTCGGAGATGATGCCCGAGACGAACGCCGACACGGCCGCAGCGAGCGCGCCGATCAGCAGCACGGGCGGGATGAACGTCGTCTCCATGCCCAGCACGGTCACGAGGTACGAGGCCATGAACACCTGGTACAGGTACGAATGCGTGGACGCGCCGAAGAAGCTGCCGAGGACCCGCAGCACGGTGCCGCGCCCGTCGTGCCAGACCTCGGCGAGCGGGGCGCGGTCGACGACGTCGACGGCCTCCTTCAGGTCGTCGAAGACGGGGCTCTCGTTCATCTTCGAGCGCACGAGCGCAGCGACGATCGTCACGACGATGCTGCTCCAGAAGATGGCGCGCCAGCCCCACACCATGAGCGCGTCCTGCGAGAGGGTCTGCGCCGCCACCCAGACGATCGCGCCCAGGGCCGCGCCGAGCGCGGCGCCCACCTGGACGAAGCTCGCGTACCGGCCGCGCTGGCCCAGCGGCGCCGTCTCGGTGAGCAGGGTCGCGCACCTCTTTCATTGCATTGAGAGAAACGCGTCATTGCGTACGCTGAAAGGTTCTCATCGTCGGCGGGTGCGATCAAGACCGCCGGGGCGCCAACTGACTCCCGGTGTTTCGTTCGCTGAAACGGACGCCTACGGCGTCCGGACCTGGTTGGGGATCGCGCCGCCGTAGCGGCGGTCGCGGGAGGCGTAGAGCTGGATGGCGTGCCACAGGTCGCGCCGGTCGAAGTCGGGCCACAGGCGGTCGAGGAAGACCATCTCGGCGTACGCCGACTGCCACAGCAGGAAGTTGGACGTCCGCTGCTCGCCGGAGCTACGGACGAACAGGTCCACATCGGGGATCTCCGGCTCGTCGAGGAACCGGGCGAACGACTTCTCGGTCAGGCGGTCCGGGTCGAGCCGGCCCTGCTGCGCGAGTCGCGCGACCTCGCGCGCGGCGTCCACGATCTCGGCCCGGCCGCCGTAATTGACGCAGAACTGGAGCGTCAGGACGTCGTTGCCGGCGCTCATGCGCTCGGCCTCCTCGAGCTCGGCGATCACGCTCTTCCACAGTTTGGGATAGCGGCCGGCCCATCTGATGCGGACGCCGAGGGCGTTCAGCTCGTCGCGGCGCCGGTGGATGACGTCGCGGTTGAAGCCCATCAGGTAGCGCACCTCGTCGGGGCTGCGCTTCCAGTTCTCCGTGGAGAACGCGTAGGCCGACAGATACTGAACACCGATCTCGATCGCGCCGTGAATGACATCGAGCAGGGACGCCTCCCCGCGGGCGTGCCCCTCGGTCCGGGGCAGGTTGCGCTGCTTGGCCCAGCGGCCGTTGCCGTCCATCACGATGGCGACGTGCCGGGGGATCAGCTTGGGCGGGATCGCGGGCGGCCGGGCGCCGCTCGGGTGGGGCGTCGGCGGCTGCGGGGACGAGATCGGCACGCGGGCAGCCTAGCCCGTGGGGGAACGTCCGCGAGCCGCCCGGCGGGAGCGATGGTGAGACGGGCGTCCACGAGTTCCGCACAACATTCTGCGTACCCGGTGTGCTCGGAGCGGACATTCACTAAGTTGTGACTCGTGGGAATCGTCCCGCCCCCCTAACTACGAGAGAGGAGGCTGCTGTGAGCGTTGCGAGTACCACCGCCACCGTTCAGCTCACCGCGCCACTGACCGGCATCATGCTGCCGATCGAGCAAGTCCCCGACCCGGTCTTCGCCAAGAAGATGGTCGGCGAGGGCTTCTCGATCGACCCCCTGGAGGGACGACTGCTCGCGCCCATCGCGGGTGAGGTTGCCGACCTCCAGCCGTCGCACCACGCGATCACGATCCGGTCGGCCGAGGGCCTCGAGGTGCTGCTGCACATCGGCCTCGACACCGTGCGGATGCAGGGCGAGGGCTTCACGCCGAAGGTCAAGGAAGGCGATCACGTCGAGGTCGGAGACGAGCTCATCGAGTTCGATCTCGACGTCGTCGCGACGCACGCGAAGAGCGTCCTGACGCAGACCGTCATCGCGAACTCCGACATGGTCGCCTCGCTGACCCCGAGCACGGGCCTGGTCACGGCCGGCAGCGACGTCGCCGCCGAGGTCGTGCTGGCCGAGCAGGAGGAGGGGGACGCCGCGGCGTCCGGCGGCAAGACCGTCACGTCGGAGGCGATCCTCGTGCCGAACCCGACCGGCCTGCACGCCCGCCCGTCCGCCACGCTGGTGAACTTGGCCAAGGGCTTCAAGTCCGATATCCGGCTGCGCCGCGACGACGACTCCGCGAACGCGAAGTCGATCATGTCGATCATGGGCCTCGCCGTCGCGAACGCCGAGAAGATCACCGTCACGGCGACAGGCCCGGACGCCGCGCAGGCGATCGAGGAGATCTCCCAGGCCATCAAAAACGGCCTCGGCGAGGACTGCCCGCCGCTGCCGCTGGGCGGCCAGGACACCGAGGCGATCCCGGCCGTGGAAGCCCCCGTCGAGGAGGAGCCGCAGGAGGACGCCGGCCCCAAGTCCGGCGACTGGAACCTGCTGCTGGGCGTCTCGGCGTCCCCGGGCCTCGGCGTCGGCCAGGTGCTGCAGTTGCGGCACGACGACATCACGGTCGAGGAGTTCGGCGAGGACCACCACAAGGAGCGCCGCAAGCTGAACGCGGCGATCGACCGGGCCACCCTCGACCTGTCCGCCCTGCAGTCGCGGCTGGAGAAGGAGTCGGATCCGGACAAGGCGAAGATCTTCGCCGCGCACGCCGAGATCCTCGGCGACCCTGACCTGCTCGACCTCGCGGTGAGCGCGATCGACAAGGGCAAGAGCGCCCCGTTCGCCTGGCGCGCCGCGTTCAACACGTACGCCGACCGTTTGGCGAACCTCAAGAACGAGGTGCTGGCGGGCCGCGCGAACGACGTCCGCGACGTCGGCCAGCGCGTCTTGGAGGAGCTCACGGGGCAGCGCAGCGAGAAGCCCGAGCTCGCCGAAGGCACGATCCTCATCGCCGAGGAGCTCACGCCGTCCGACACGGCCCAGCTCGACCGCAGCAAGGTCGTCGGGTTCGCCACGACGAACGGCGGGGCGTCCTCGCACGTCGCGATCATCGCCCGCTCGCTCGACATCCCGGCCGTGGCCGGCATCGAGGGCCGCGCGCTCGACATCGCCGACGGCACGAAGGTCGTGCTCGACGGCAGCAAGGGCTCGCTGCAGATGAACGTGACGGACGAGGAGATCGCCCAGATCGTCGAGCGGCAGCATCGCATCGCGGCCCGTAAGGCCGAGGAGGAGTCGCACAAGGACGAGCCGGCCATCACGGCCGACGGCGGGCGTCAGGTGAAGGTCGTCGCCAACATCGGCGGCGTCCAGGACGCGCAGGATGCGCAGACCAAGGGCGCCGAGGGCGTCGGCCTGCTCCGTTCGGAGTTCGTCTTCCTCGGGCGCACCAAGGCCCCGACGGAGGACGAACAGGCGCAGGTCTACGCCGACTGCGCCCGCGCCCTCAAGCCGGGCCAGCCGCTCGTGATCCGCACGCTGGACGTCGGCGGCGACAAGCCGCTGCCGTACCTGCCGATCCCGGCCGAGGAGAACCCGTTCCTGGGCATCCGCGGCGTCCGGGTGGGGCTGGAGCGTCCCGAGGTGCTGCGCGCGCAGTGCCGCGCGATCATGAAGGCCGCCGACGTCGGCGCCGAGCTGAACGTGATGTTCCCGATGATCGCGACGATCGACGACTGGCGCAACGCCAAGCGCATCTGGGACGAGGAGCGCGACAAGCTCCAGATCTCCGCGCACGTGCCGGTCGGCATCATGATGGAGGTCCCGTCGGTGGCCGTCATGGCGAAGCAGTTCGCGGCCGAGGAGGGCTGCGAGTTCTTCTCCGTCGGCACGAACGACCTGACGTCGTACACGCTGGCGATGGACCGCGGCCACCCGAAGCTCGCCCCGCAGGTCGACCCCTGCAACCCGGCGATCCTCGCGCTCATCGGCGGGGCCTGCGACGCTCTGCACGAGCACGGCAAGTGGCTCGGCATCTGTGGCGGCGTGGCGTCCGACCCGCAGGCCGTCCCGGTCTTGGTCGGGCTCGGCGTCGACGAGCTGAGCTGCTCGATCCCGGCGATCCCGTCGGTGAAGGCCGCCGTCCGGTCCTACACGCTCGAGCAGTGCCAGGAGCTGGCGGCGAAGGCCGTCACCTGCCGTACCCCCGCCGAAGTCCGCGAACTCGTCCCGATGGACGAGTGAGCCGGACGCCGTCACAAGATTCAAGGAGAGTGAGACATGTCTACTGCGACAGAGATCGTTGACGCAGTCGGCGGGCCCGAGAACATCACGAGCCTGACCCACTGCGCGACGCGGCTCCGCTTCCAGTTGCACGACGCGTCCGGTGTCGACACCCCGAAGGTGGAGGGCATCAAGGGCGTCATGGGCGCCGTGCCGCAGGCCGGCGAGCGGTACCAGATCATCATCGGCGGGGCCGTCGCGACGGTCTACAACGAGATCATGGGCCTGCCCGAGATGTCCAACATGGGCGCCGCCAGCGCCAGCGGTGGTGGCGGCGGTGCCAAGACGGACGCCGAGATCAAGGCCGAGGCCCGCGCCGGCGGCGTCCGGGGCAAGTTCGCCTGGGTCGACAACTTCTTCGAGTTCCTGTCGGATTCGTTCCGCCCGATCCTCGGAGCCCTGCTGGGCGCGTCCCTGATCATCACGTTCATGGCGCTGATGAGCTCGCTGGGCGTCATCGGCAACTGGGCCGACCCGCGCACGACGCTGCCGCCGGGGTGGGCGTTCATCAACCTGATGTGGAACTCGGTGTTCTACTTCCTGCCGTTGATGGTCGCCTACAACGCCAGCAAGAAGATCGGCGCCGACCCCTGGGTGGGCACGGCGATCATGGGCATGCTGCTCCTGCCCGGCTTCAAGGCGCTCGCCGAGCGGCCCGAGGCCTTCCAGATGCAGCTGTTCGGCAGCGAAGTGCCGACGATCAACATCTTCGGCGTGCCGCTGCTGATCCGCGACTACGGCTCGCAGGTCTTCCCGCCGCTGCTGATGGCCGGGGTGCTGGGCCCGCTCTACAAGGGTCTGAAGAAGATCATCCCCGACAACCTGCAGCTGATCTTCGTGCCGTTCCTGGCGCTCATCATCATGCTGCCGCTCACCGCGTTCCTCATCGGCCCGATCGGCATCTTCGTCGGCGCCGGCCTGGGCAGCATCCTGAGCGCGATCAACACGTTCTCGCCGCTCGTGTTCGCGATCGTCATCCCGCTGGCCTACCCGTTCATGGTGCCGCTCGGCCTGCACTGGCCGATCAACGCGATCATGCTGGCCAACATCGCCTCCACCGGCTCGGACTTCATCCAGGGCCCGATGGGCGCGTGGAACTTCGCCGCCTTCGGTGCGACGGCCGGCGTGCTGGTCCTCGCGGCGCGCGACAAGGACGCGCAGATGCGGCAGACGGCGACCGGCGCCCTGGCGGCCGGCCTGCTGGGCGGCATCTCCGAGCCGTCCCTCTACGGCATCCACCTGCGGTTCAAGCGGATCTACCCGCGCATCCTGGTGGGCTGCCTCGTGGGCGGCGTCATCATCGGCATCGGCGGCGGCCTCAGGACGAACGCGTTCGTCTTCACGTCGCTGCTCACGATCCCGGCGTTCAACAACATCCCGCTGTACGCCATCGCGATCGCGGCGTCGTTCTTCACGACGATGCTGCTGGTCATCTTCTTCGACTACCGCACGCCCGAGCAGAAGGCCGCCGCCCGCGGCGAGCTGGTCGAGGACGAGCCGGAGCCCCGGGTCATCATCGTCAGCGACGTCGAGACCAACCAGGCCAAGCAGTGGCTGGACGCCGTCGGCGGCCGCGACAACGTCGTGAAGGCCGAGCCCGTGGCCGAGACCCGCGTGCGGGTCGAGGTCAAGGACGACGCCGGCGTCAACCAGCAGGCGTTGAAGGACGCCGGCTTGGCCGGCGCAGTCCAGGTGGCACCCCACGTCTGGCACCTCGTGGCCGGGCTCGAGGCGCCGAACTACGCCGAGGCGATGAACCGTCGCCTGGCGAACGCGTCGGCCTGAGGCCGACACCGGCCGGGTCTCCCGGCCGGACAGCCTGACAAGCGGGGCGGGTCCGAGAGGGCCCGCCCCGCTTCGCGCGCGTTCGGCGTCGTGGGAAAGAATGGGCGCATGACCCACGCATGGTTCGACCTGTCCGCCGGCGTGGCCGGCGACATGCTGCTCGGGGCGCTGCTGGACGCCGGCGCACCCCTGGACGCCGTCGGTGCGGCCGTGCGGGCGGTGCTGGGGGACGCGGTGGCGCTGGAGGCGTCCGAGGTGCTGCGCTGCGGCCAGCGGGCGACGAAGGTCGGCGTCCGGGTGCTGGTGGACGACCCGCCGCACCGGCGGTGGGCGTCGCTGCGTCAGGAGTTGGGAGGCGCGGCGCTGCCCGCGGGGACGCGCGAGCGCGCGCTCGCGGCGTTCGGGCGGCTGGCCGAGGCGGAGGGCCGGGTGCACGGGGTGCCCGCGGGCGAGGTGCACTTCCACGAGGTCGGGGCGCTGGATTCGATCGCCGACGTCGTCGGATGCTGCGAGGCGCTGCGGCTGCTGGGGGTGACGTCGGTGGCGGCGGGGCCGATCGCCGTGGGGGACGGGCGGGTGCGCGTCGCGCACGGCGACGTCGCGGTGCCCGTGCCCGCGGTCGCCGAGCTGATGCGCGGGTGGGTCGTCCGCGGGGTGCCGGGTGGCGGGAGGACGGGCGGGCACGCGCACGGGCACGCGGAGGGCGAACGGGACGCCGGCGGGACCGATCATGCGCACGGCCGGGAGCACGCGCACGGCCCGGGGCACGCGGGGGCGTCCGGGCATGGTGCGGCGCACGACCGTCCGGCGCCGGTGACCACACCGGGGGCAGTGGGCGAGCTCGCGACGCCCACCGGCGTCGCGCTGGTGCGGGCGTGGGCCGACCGGTGCGAGCCGCTGCCCGAACTGGCCGTCGGCGCGGTCGGCGTGGGCGCCGGCGGGAAGGACTTCGCGGGGCACCCGAACGTCGTCCGGGTGGTCGTGGGCGAGCGTCCGGACGCCTCCGCGGGAGCGTCCGCCGGGGCTGCCCGACATGCATCGCCGGGGGTCGCCGGGTGGCCCGCCGGGGCCCCCGACGGGCGCGCGGAGGCGTCCGAGCTGGGCGAACTGCGAGCGAACGTCGACGACCTCGATCCGCGCGTGTGGCCTGGCGTCTTGGACGCCTGCCTGGCGGCGGGCGCGGTCGACGCATGGCTCGCGCCGATCGTGATGAAGAAGGGACGCCCCGCGTTCACGGTGCACGCGTTGGCGCGTCCGGACGCCGCGGACGCCGTCGCCGACGTGCTGCTCACGCACACGACGACGCTGGGCGTCCGGGAGGTGGGGGTGCGACGCCGCACGCTGGAGCGCGCGTTCGTCACCGTGGAGATCGACGGGGTGCCGCTCACGGTGAAGGTGGGCGGACGCGCCGGGGCCGTCGTGCACGCCGCCGCCGAGTTCGACTCCCTCGCCGAGGTGGCCGCGCGACTAGGGCGTCCGGAGGCCGAGGTCGCCCAGCGAGCCGCCGCGGCCATCGTCGCGGCGGGCTGGGTGGCCGGGGCTAGGATGCCCGCGTGACGACCCCCCACGGCGACCCCTTCGGTGCGCTGCCGCCGGACGCCGCGGCCGACGCCCGCGCGGTCGCCGCTGAGTTGGCGGCGGCCCTGGGCCCCGCCGGACGCCTCGGCGTCGCGTTCTCGGGCGGGGTGGACTCGGCGGCGTTGCTGGCCGTCGCGGCGCGGGCGCTGGGCCGCGACAGGGTCGTCGCGCTGCTCGGCGTGTCGCCGTCGCTGGCGTCCGACGAGCGGGCGATCGCGCACCGCGTCGCCGCGGAGGCGGGCGCGTCCCTGGTGGAGGTGGAGACGCGCGAGGGCGAGGTGCCCGCGTACCGCGCCAACGACGCCGACCGCTGCTACCACTGCAAGAACGAGCTCTTCACGCGGATCTCCGGCGAGGCCGTCGCCGAGCAGGCGCTCGACGCGGTCGCCTACGGCGAGAACGCCGACGACGCGGTGGCGCCCGACCGGCCGGGCGCGCGGGCGGCGTCCGAGCATCGGGTGCTGCGGCCGCTGGCGGCCGCGGGGCTGGGGAAGGGACGCGTCCGGGCGCTGGCCAGGGCCTTCGGCCTGTCGGTGGCCGACAAGCCGGCGGCGCCCTGCCTGGCATCGCGCATCCCGCACGGGCAGGAGGTGACGCCGGCCAAGCTGCGCCAGATCGAGGACGCCGAGCGCGCGCTGCGGGTGTTGGGGTTCAGCGACTGCCGCGTCCGGCATCACGGCAGCGTCGCGCGGCTGGAAGTGCCGGCCGGCGAGCTGGGGCGGTTCGGCGACGAGGCGGTGCGGGCGGAGGCGCTGCGGGCGATCCGGGCGGCGGGGTTCAGCTACGTCGCGGTCGACCTGGCCGGGCTGCAGTCGGGGGCGTTCACGCTGCAGGTGATGGGGCGGGCGTCCGGGGGGACGGGCGGGCGTCCGGAGGCCGGGCGCCGTGGCTGACGACGACATCGCCGACCTCGATCTCGACCGCGGACGCCGGCGCGGCGGCTTTCCCGAGGCGGTGTACTGCGAAGGGAAGTCGGTCGCGCAACTCGCGGAGATCGCGGCGCGGGTGGGGCGGCGTCCGGACGTGGTCACGATCTTCACGCGCGCCGACGACGCGCGGGCGGCGGCCGTGCTGCGCGTGCTGCCGGACGCCTTCCACGACCCGCTCGCGCGGCTGCTGGTGTGGCCGCCGGGGCGTCCGGAGCCGACGGGGGAGTCGGTGGTCGTCGCGTGCGCCGGGACATCCGACCTGCCGGTCGCGCGGGAGGCGCTGCTCACCGCACGGCACCTGGGGCGTCCGGCGGAGCTGGTGGTCGACGTCGGCATCGCCGGGCTGCATCGCACCTTGTCGAAGCTGGAGATCTTTCGGGAGGCGTCCGCGATCGTCGTGGTGGCCGGCATGGACGGGGCCCTGCCCGGACTGATCGCGGGTCTCGTGGCGGCTCCGGTGATCGCGGTGCCGACATCGGTGGGGTACGGGGCGTCGTTCGGAGGCGTCGCGCCGCTGCTGACCATGCTGAACGCCTGCGCGCCCGGGGTGGCGGTGGTGAACATCGACAACGGCTACGGCGCCGGACATCTCGCGGCTCAGATCGCGGCCCCTCGCTAGTGGGCGTTTCTACCTGACACTCTCCACAGTCTGGTGTGGAGAATGCCACACGGGGTCGACGGCGCAGGGGGTCACGACCAACGGAAGCGGCGGGCGTCCGGCATTCATGCGGACGATGTGCTCCAACTGCGCCACGAACGCACCCGGCCCCTCGACCAGCGTGGTCGGCGTGACGCCGACCACCACCACTCCGAACTCGCGCAGGCGGTTGTCCTTCTCGACGGTCGCCGCCCACAGATCCCGTCCGTCGGCGGCGAAGCCCTCGTGAAACTGCCGGGAGTGCACCTGCACCGCGACTCCCGCATCGTCGAAGTAGGCGTCCGGACGGCCGACGAAGCGACCGTCGAGCGTAGCCAACCGCGGATTCGCCAGCATGGCAGGGAGGGTCTCGCTCGACGCGACGAGGTCCGCCAGCCGCTTCTCCGGCACCGACCACGCGCCGGCCCGGAAGGCGCGCACGGCGTCCCCGATCGCGAGTATGCGCTGGTGATTCGACGAGATGAGCTCGCGCTCGACCGCGTCGGGCGCCGTCAGCCCGCGTTGGAGGGCGCTGATGGTGAGGGCCTGCAGGCTCGACCGCGGGTATTCGGCGTAGAGCCCGAGGTCCGCCAGGGCCCGCGCCACCCCGACGGTCGGGACGCCCTCGATCGGCTCGGCCACCCACGCGGTGCGCGTGCGGGCCAGCGTCACGCCGCGGAAGGAGCGGCGGCGTCCGGCGGCGCGGGTGAGAAAGCGGATGAAGTCAGGTGGGCCCGGCAACGGGACGCCGTGGGCGCGCAGCGCCATCGCGCCGGTCAGCGCCGTGCCCGGGCCTGCCCACAGGTGTGCGGCCACGAGCAGTTGTTGGTCGGTCAGGGTCCCGCGGTGTTCGCAGTAGACCCTCGGAAACAGGCGCACGCCCCGGTGGGCGGCGAAGTGCTCGATCATGCGGTCGCTCCACCCCGCGTCGTGCAGTTCCCGCGTGGTCGCGAGGCCAGGGTGTTGGGGCGAGAGCGGGAAGGGTTTCACGGCGGCTCCTTCGAGATGCGGTTCTACCTACGATGGGAGCGCGCGGGCGTTTCGTGTCACCGACGTTGAAACTGTGGATAACCCTGTCCCGGCCGCGCGACCGGGCGTCCGGGGTGTGTGACGTTCTCCACCGCCCGCGGTGGAGAACGTCAGGTAGAAACGCCCACGGGTCAGCGGTCGAGGTACGCCAACGTCCGCAGGCCGCGCTCGAGGTGCCAGGAGACGAAGGCGGCGATGAGCCCGGACGCCTGCCTCCGGACGACGTCCGTCGCCTCCCTCGTCGCCGGCCAGTCGCCGCTGATCAGGGCGCACAGGTAGTCCAGGGTTCCGGGGGCGAGCAGCGCGGACGCCGGCGGCCGGCACCGCCGGCACACCATCCCCCCGGACGCCGGCGAGAACGCCTCGTGCGGCCCCGGCGCCCCGCAGACCGCGCATTCGGCCAGGGCCGGCGCGAAGCCGGCCGTCGCCACCGCGCGGAGGAGGTAGGCGTCCATCACCATCGAGGCGGGCCGCGGCCCGTCCGACGTGCCCGACGTCAGCGCGTGCAGCGCCCCCACCAGCAGCGAGAACTGCCGCGCGGACGGCTGCCCCTCCTCGGAGACCAGCCGGTCCGCCGTCTCCAGCAGGACCTCCCCGGTCGTGTAACGCTCGTAGTCGGAGCACAACGGCTCGGAATACGCGTGCAGCGTGACCGCCTCGGTGATCACGTCGAGAGTGCGACCCGTGGCGAACTGCACATCCACATGACTGAACGGCTCCAGCCGCGCCCCGAACTTCGACGACGTCCGCCGCACGCCCCGCGCGACCGCGCGCACCTTGCCGTGCCGCCGTGAGAGCACGGTGACGATCCGGTCCGCCTCACCCAGCTTGTGGGTGCGCAGCACCACGGCTTCGTCACGGTAGGTCGGCACGGCGTCCATTCTTCCATCGCCGACGGACGCCTCCGCGCAGCCCGGCCGGTGGCCGGGCCCGGCGCGTCGGGAACCCTGCCGCCTCCGGGGACGCCGACCTCAGGACGCCGCCGCGCACGACGCGCACAGGCCGTACAGCTCGACCTCGTGGTCGACGGACGTGAACCCGTGCCGCCCTGCCAACGCGGCCACGACGTCTTCGAAGTTGGGGAACTCGACCTCGACCGTCCGCCCGCACCGGCGGCAGATGAGGTGATGATGGTGATGCTCGGCGCACCGCCGGTAGGCGGCCTGGCCGTCCGGCGTCCGGACGACGTCGACCTCCCCGGCGTCCGCCATCGCCTGCAGGTTGCGGTACACGGTCGCGAGGCCGACCCCGTCGCCGCGGCCCCGCAGCAGGTCGTGCACCTCCTGCGCCGTGCGGAACTCCTCGAGCCCGTCGAGCACGTCGGCGACCGCGGTGCGCTGCCGTGTGTGCCGCCGGCCCGTGGACGAGGTCATGGGGCCGTGTATACCCCCCGCCGGGGGCGCGTGCAAGGCGCCTCCGGACGCCGCCCCGGCCGGCCTGCTAGCGTGCGCGCATGTTCGTGATCGTCCGGTTCGCCGTGCCGCTCGACCGCGCCGACGACTTCGAGGCCCGCGCCCGCGCCGCCGCCGACTTCTTCGCCGGACGCCCCGGCTGCGAGTCGGCGGAGATCGGCAAGAACGTCGACGACCCCGAGCTCTGGGCGCTCGTCACCCGCTGGGCCGACGTCGGCTCGTACCGCCGCGCCTACAACGGCTACGAGGCGAAGATGACGCTCATGCCGCTGCTCAACGAGGCCATCGACGAGCCGACCGCCTACGCGGACGCCGCCGACGTCGGCTTCAACGTGCCGCGCGGCTCGGCCTGAGCGGCGACCACCGCAGGCCGCGGACGCTACGAAACCCGAAGCGAACGCCAGATCCCGTCGCACTCGGCCTTGCTGCGCGCGTCGCCGATCGCCGACACCGTCAGGACGCCGCTGTTCTCCTGGTCGTTCGGCTGCAGCACGACGACCGTGACGTCGTCGCCGGAGTACCGCTGGCCGTCGACGAGCACCTGGCCCGCCAGCCGCCACCCCGGAACCCCGTTCACGGTGATGGCCTGGCTGCGCTGCAGCACCGCCCGCGCCGGCGCGAGCCCGTAGTTGCGCTGCGCGTTCCACGACCACAACTCCAGCGCGACCTGCTGCGCCGACGTGCCCTCGTCGGCCTCGATCGACCCGGCCATCACGACGGTCTGCCACGTGTCGCCGAGCGGGCGGTACCGCATGGCCCCGCACCCGGTCCATTCGGGCTGGTCGCCCGCCTGCCACGACCCGGGCGTCGTCACGCGGGCGTGCCCGTCGCCGATCGTCGTGCCGGACGCCGGCAGGTTCGGGCAGGACGCGACCGGCCGCGCGCTCGCGCCTGGGCTGGTCTGGACGGGCTCCGGCGAATCCGGCGGGATGGTCAGCGACGGCTGCGCGGTGGGCTGCGGCGGGATCGGGAACTCCGTCCACTCCGGGTCGGGCTGCGTCGGCGTCGCGACGGGCCCCGCCGAGCTGTCGGGGCCGCGGAGCAGCCCGGGCGCGAGGCCGAACAGACTGACCACGACCGCGAGGACCAGCAGCCCGCTCAGCCCCACCAGGACGATCGCGGCGACGGACCGGCGCCGGGGGCGTCCGGACTCGCGCGGCTCGCCCCGCGCGTACCACGGTGTCTCCTCGCTGGGGCCCTGCCAGGGCGGAACGGGGGGCTGCCCGCCGGACGCCTGCGCACCGCCCGACTGCACGCCGGTCAGGTGGGCCCCGGTGGGGGCGGCGGCCCCACCCGCTGCCCCGGCGTCGCCCTCGGCCCCGGACGCCCCGGGGCCCTCGGCCCCGGACGCCCCGCGCGCCTCGGCGAACGAGGGCCCGGCGTGCGGGGACGCCGCCGGCTCGATGAGCGTGGGCGGCCCGTCGTCGCCCGCCGGCGGGATGAGGGTCGGCCCGGTGGACGCGTCGCCGGGCAATGGACGGGTGCGGTCGGTCCACGACCCCCCGTCCCACCACCGCAGGCGCCCGGGCGTGCCGTCAGGATCGTCGTACCAGCCGGCCTCGGGCATCGGACACCTCCTCGCGGAAACGCGGACAGTCTAGGCGAGGCGTCCGACATTTCCGGGGCGCGTAGGGTGGGTCGCCGAACAGGAGGGCGCATGTCGTTGAGTTTGAGCGCGCCATCGCGTCCGGACGCGGTGGTCAGCGAGACGCCGGTGGTGCTCGCGCCGATGGCCGGCATCACCAACCCGGCGTACCGGCAGCTCTGCCTCGAGCAGGGGGCCGGGCTCTACGTGTGCGAGATGATCACGTCGCGCGGGGTCGTCGAGCGGATCCCCAAGACGTTCGACATGCTCCGCTTCGCGCCCGGCGAGACGACCCGGTCGGTGCAGCTCTACGGCGTCGACGCGGGCGTGATGGCCGACGCGGCGCGCATCCTGTGCGAGGAGTTCGGCGTCCACCACATCGACCTGAACTTCGGCTGCCCGGTGCCCAAGGTGACCCGGCGCGGCGGCGGGGGCGTGCTGCCGTGGAAGGCCGACCGGCTGGCGTCCATTCTGCGCGCGACCGTGCGCGCGGCCGACGCGTACGGCGTCCCGGTGACGATGAAGACCCGGCTGGGCATCGACGACGACCATCTGACGTTTTCCGATGCCGGTCGCATCGCGGAGGACGCCGGCGTCGCCGCCATCGCCCTCCACGCCCGGACGGTCAAGCAGGCCTACGCCGGGCAGGCGCGCTGGGAGACGATCGCCGAGTTGGTGGACTCCGTGAGCATCCCCGTGCTCGGCAACGGCGACATCTGGGAGGCCGCCGACGCGCTGCGCATGGTCGAGCAGACCGGCTGCGCGGGCGTCGTGATCGGGCGCGGGTGCCTGGGGCGTCCGTGGTTGTTCCGCGACCTCGCGGACGCCTTCGCCGGACGCCCCCACCGCACCCTGCCCACGCTGGGCGAGGTGGCGGCGACGGTGCGTCGCCACGCGGTGCTGCTCGCCGAGCTGCAGGGGGAGCGCTGGGGGCTCACCGACCTGCGCAAGCACATGGCCTGGTACTTCAAGGGGTTCCCGGTGGGCGGGGAGATCCGCCGCGGGCTCGGCCTGGTGTCGAGCCTGGCCGATCTGGACGCCCAACTCGCCAAGCTGGACCCGGACGTCCCGTTCCCGACCGAGGCCCTCGGCGAGCCCCGCGGGCGCCAGGGGACGCCGCGGGAGCGGGTCGTGCTGCCCTACGGCTGGCTCGACTCGCGCGAACTCGGCGACGAGGATCTCTCGGCCGCCGAGTCCGACGTGTCGGGGGGCTGACGGACGCCGCTACGCGAGGGTCCGGATGGCCGGCATCATCGCGACCATCATCAGGATGAAGCCGATCACCGGAGCGAGGACGCCGAGGACGATCGCGCCGAGTGCGGGCCGGCGCCCACGGCGCTGCACGAACGCGACGATGCCCACGATCCAGCCGATGATGCCGACGATCGAGCTGAACGCGATCGCCGTCATCCAGGGCGAGAACTGCTGCGCCAGCGCCATGACCTGCGGGTCGTTCATGTTCGGCTGCTCGCCGCGCGCGATGCCGGGCTGCAGGAGGGCGATCTGCCCGCCGAACACCCCCAGCTGATACATAGCGATGCCGAGGATGATCGCGCAGACCACCACGAGGCCGAGGGCGATCTGGCCGACGAGGCTCGGCTTGTCTTTCGGCGCGTAGGGGTTCTGGTAGCCGGACTCGGGGTACTGCTGGGGGTAGCCGGCCTGAGGGTAGCCCTGCTGGTAGCCGCCCTGCTGATAGCCCTGGTCGTACCCCTGCTGGCCGTAATTCTGCTGGCCGTAGCCCTGGTTGTACTGGCCGTTGTACTGGTTGTGGTACGCCGGGTCGTACCCCTGCTGGTCGTACTGGTAGGGCTGCTGGCCGTACCCCTGCCCGTACTGGCCCTGGTCGTATTGACCCTGCGGGTACGAGCCCTGCTCGTATTGCCCCTGCTGGTACTGGCCCTGCGGGTACTGCTGGGCGGCGTCCTGGTTCTCGGGGGTTCGCGGATCGCGCTCGCCGGAGGGCCTGCCGGCCTCGTGGGAGCCCGGGTTCTGGGTGTCGCTCATGGGTACGTCCTTGTCTGACCGGGAAGGGGAGTGTCTGAGCCATGGTTGCATGCCCGGCCAAGCGGTGGGGGCAGCGGCACGTGTCGGACCCGTTTGGAATGATGGCCCCATGGACGACCTCTCACCGCGCGCGCGGGCCTGGGCGACGACGATGCGGGGGCACCCCGGGTCGGGTCTGGTGCGCGCCCACGCCGACTCGGCGGCGTCCCTCGGCATCGAGGCGCCCCTCGGGCGGGTCGCGCGCGAAGAGCGCGAGCGGGCCCTGCTGAGCCCCGGCGCCACGTTCGCGCACGGGGCGGGCAACCGGGCGCGTCCGGAACAGCCCGACATCGAGCGCACCTGCTTCGAGCGGGATCGGGATCGCATCGTCCACTCGGCGGCGTTCCGGCGCCTGGCGGGCAAGACGCAGGTGGTGGTCCATCCGGCCGACCACGAGCGCACGCGCCTCACCCATGCGCTGGAGGTCGCGCAGGTGGCCACGTCCATCGCGCGCGGCGTCGGGGCGAACGTCGCGCTGGCCGAGGCGATCGCGCTCGGGCACGACTGCGGGCACGGGCCGGGCGGGCACGCGTCGGAGGACGCGTTCGATGCGTTCCTGCCCGGCGGGTACGACCATGGGCCGTGGGGGGCCGACGTCGTGCTGACGCCGCTGAACCTGTGCCTGGAGACGCTCGACGGCATCCGCAACCACTCGTGGTCGCGCCCGGCGCCCGCGACCGTCGAGGGCGAGATCGCGTCGTGGGCCGACCGCATCGCCTACTGCGCCCACGATCTGGAGGACGCGGTGTACGCCGGCATCGTCTCGCTGGCCGACCTGCCACCCGAGGTCGTCGAGGTGGCGGGGGCGACGCGGCGCGAGCAGTTGGCGACGTTCATCCGGTCGGTGATCCGCACGGCGGCGTCCACGGGGCAGGTGGGGATGGACGGGGAGACGGCGTCCGCGCTGGCCGCCCTGCGCTCGTTCAACTACGTGCGCATCTACACGCGGCCCGAGTCCGTTGCGCAGTCGGACGCCGTGGTCGCCGTGCTGCGCGCCCTCGTCGAGTACTACCTCGCCGACCCCGGACGCCTCCCCGGCTACGCCGGCGAGGAGGGGGACGCGCTGGTGCGCGCCGTCGTCGCCTACGTCGGCGGCATGACCGACCGCTTCGCGTTCGACACGGCCGTCGAGCGGCTCGGGTACGACCCGGCCCGGCTGCCGCGGGGCATCGGGCGGGGCCGCTAGGGCGTCCGGACGGGGGAAGGGGGCCGCGGCTAGGGCTGGAGCGATTCGGCGAGGTCGGGAGGCAGCAGCAGGGCGCGCTCCATCAGGGAGGCGGCGGTCGTGACCGTGAGCGCCTGCCCGGCCATGACGCCGATCAGCACGAGCACCTGCGCGGCGCCGGCCTGCAGCGGTGACCCGCCGCCCAGCAGGACGCCGATGAACGCCCCCGGCAGCGTCACCAGCCCGACCGTGCGGGTCTGGTCGAGGTTCGGGATGAGGGCCTCGGCGACGACGGGGGCCAGCACCCGGCGGATGCTCTCCCGCCGCGTGAAGCCGAGCGCGAGCGCGGCCTCGTAGATGCCCCGGTTCTCGCGGAGTTCGGCGAAGCAGCGGCGTCCCGCGAGGGTGTGGCCGGTCATCATGTTGCCGATCACGATGCCGCCCAGCGCCACGATCGACACGCCGTTCAGCGGCGCCGCGCCGGTGACGAAGACGAGGGCGAGCACCGGGACGACGCCGGCCGCCATGGCCACGACGGTCCACGGCCAGGCGCGGCGGGCCCCGACGCGGGACGTCGTCGTCCAGACGCCCACGCTGAACATGAACGCCGAGAACGCCAGCGCGCCCCAGATCGACTGCACGGCCACGGTGATGACGAGGCTGACCGCGGCCAACTGCACGATCGCGCGGACGGCGGCGAACGCCTGCGCGCGGGCCAGCCCGAGCCCGGCCGCCCGGCTCGTGACCGTGGCGATCGCCACGAAGAGCACCAGCGCGACGAGGAGCCCCCAACCGACGGTGACGGTCATGCCAACCTCCTACGAAACACCCTAGCCACCGTCCGGGTGCGGCGTGGCATCGGCCGCGGGTGCGAGCCCGGGGGTGCGCCGCGCCACGAACGCGACGAACCGGGACGCCGCGGGCGTCAGCGCGCGGTCGGTGCGCCAGGTGAGGCCGATGTCGCGGGCGGCGCCGTGGTCGGTCAGCCGGACGCCGACGCTGCCGGACAATCCCACGAACGCCTGCGGGACGATCGCGACGCCGAGCCCGGCCGCGACCAGACCCTCGATGGTCGCGAGGTCGGCGCTCTCGAAGGTGACGGGCGGGGCGACGCCGGCGTCCGCGAGGAGGCGGTCGGTGAGGATCCGGTAGCCGAACCCCGGCAGGACGCAGACGAAGCCGACGTCCGCCAGCTCGGCGAGCGCGACCGAGCGCCGCGTGCGCAGCGGGTGGCTCGGCGGCACGATCAGCGTCAGCCGGTCGTGCTGCAGGGGGATCCATTCGTCGGCCGGGCCCGCGGTGGCCCCCGACGTGACCGCGACGTCGGCGGCCCCCGTCAGCAGGTCGGCCTCGATCTCGTGGCCCGGCTCCTGCCGCAGCTCGATGCGGACGCCGGGCGCCTCGGCGTGGAAGTCGCGCAGCAGCCGGGGCACGAGGGTGGTCGCCATCGAGTCGAGAAACGCCAACCGGACGACCCCGGAGTCGGGGTTGAGCGCCCGGGCGACGTCGTCGGTGAGGCGCCGGTAGCGCTCGGTGAGGTCGCGCGCGGCGGCCACCACGAGCTCGCCGAGGGGGTTGAGGACGACGCCCGTCGGCGTCCGGGTGAGCAAGGGGGCTCCGATCTCGGACTCCACCCGGGCCAGAGCCCGCGAGACGGTGGGCTGCGGGACGCCGAGGCGCGCGGCGGCGTCCGTCACGTGGCCCTGCTCGGCGACGGCCACCAGCCAGGTCAGATCGCGGATGCGCACCCCCGCACGATACGACAAACGCATTGAGAAGGTGTGAGATGCACATTGGACGCATGACTGTCCCCGGCGGAGCCTGGGGGAGTGAGCACCGACATCGACACTCCCACCGAGACCGCGACCCCCTCGCCCGGGGCCGGCCACCGGCCCGGCACGTGGCCGTACGTGCGGATCGTCGCGGCCCTGTTCGTCGCCGGCCTGGCCACGTTCGCCCTGCTGTACAGCACGCAGGCGGTGCTGCCCGACCTCGCCGCCGCGTTCGGCCTGACGTCGGGCGCCAGCACCCTCGCCGTCTCGGTGACGGCCGCCGGGCTCGGCGTCGCGCTGCTGGTGGCCGGCCCGATCTCGGACCGCCGGGGGCGCACCGCGCTGATCCACACCTCGCTCGCCGCGTCCGCCGTGGTGGCCGGGCTGTGCGCGCTCGCGCCGACGTGGCCGGCCCTGCTGGGCCTGCGGTTCGCCGAGGGAGTCGTGCTCGCCGGGCTGCCGGCCGTCGCGACGGCCTACCTGCGCGAGGAACTGCACCCGGCGTCCCAGGCCCGCGCAGCGGGCCTCTACATCGGCGGGACCGCCCTGGGCGGCATGACCGGACGCCTGCTCACCGGCGCCGTCGTGGACGCCGCCGGCTGGCGCTGGTCCCTGGGCGCCGCCGCCCTCCTGGGCGTGGTCTGTGCGGTCGCGGTCCGGCTGCTGCTGCCGGCCTCCCGGCGGTACGAGCCGGTGGCGCGCGGGGAGGCGGGGCTGTGGACGCTGTTCCGGGCGGCGTGGTCCGACCGCGTGCTGGTGGGCCTGTATCTGATCGGCGGGCTCGCGATGGGCGCGCAGGTGGCCACGTTCAACACGATCGGGTTCCGGCTGACGGCCGCGCCCTTCGGGCTCAGCCTGGCCGCGGTGAGCCTGTTGTTCTGTGTGTACCCGGTGGGCTCGGTCTCCTCGATGGTGGCCGGACGCCTCGCCGATGCGTTCGGCTACCGGGCCGTGCTCCCGATCGGCTCGCTGATCGCGATCGCGGGGCTCGCCTTGACGCTGTCGGGCTCGCTGCCGGTGATCGTCGTCGGGCTGGCCCTCGTGGTGGCCGGGTTCTTCGTCGTGCACGGCGTCGCCAGCGCCTGGGTGCCGGTGCGCGCGTACGCCGCGGGCATCGCGACCGCGCAGGCGGCGTCGCTGTACCTGTTCAGCTACTACCTGGGCTCGTCGGTCTTCGGGACGCTGGCCGGCACCGCCTACGGGGCCTTCGGCTGGCTCGGCGTCGTGGGCGAGAACGCGGCCCTGTTCGTGGGGGTGGGCGTCCTGGCGTACTTCCTCAAGCACTCCGAGGCGCTGCCCGCGCGCGGCTGAGTGAGCGGCCCGGGTCCGGACGCCTGCGTACCGGCTGGCCGGACGCGGGCGTCGCGGCGTGCGAGACGCCCGCGGACGGGCGTGTCGGACGCCCGCGTCCGGGCGTGTCGGGCGCCTGCGCGGCGGGCCCCGGGATTTGTCGGCGGCGGCCGTTACGCTGGCGTCCGTGACGAGGGCAGGGGAGCCGGGGGTGGCCCGGGCGGGGTTCCGGGTCGTGCGGCGCCGGGTCGAGACCGGGGCGGTGATCTTCGCCGCCGTGGCCTTCTCCTACTGGCTGAACCAGGCCCTGAGGGAGCCGTACAACTCGTTCCGCATCGACGTGCGCGTCTACCAGGCGGGGGCGCAGGCGGTGCTGGCCGGGCGTCCGCTGTACGAGCCGGTCTTCGTCGAGTTGTTCTTCGTGTACCCGCCGTTCGCGGCGCTGGCGTTCCTGCCGATGGCGCTGGTCGACCTCGGGGTGCTCGGCTCGCTGTGGATCGTGGTGAACGCCGTGCTGACGGTGTGGACGGTCGGCATGGTGACGCGGGAGTCCCGCGGCGCCGGGTCGATCGTGACCCGCGGGGCGACGGCGTTCTTCGGGTTCGGCTTCCTGCTGCTACTCGTGCCGCTGGCCGACACGTTCTGGCTCGGGCAGATCAACGTCGTGATCATGGCGCTCGTCGTGCGCGATCTCGTGGCACTCCGCGGCCCGCCGCGCGAGCGGCGCTGGGCCGGCGTCGGCATCGGCCTGGCCGCCGGGCTGAAGCTGACGCCGTTGCTGTTCGTCGTGTTGCTGCTCGTGTCGCGGCGATGGCGGGCGGCGGCGGTGGCGTCCGGCACGTTCGCGGCGACGGTGCTCGTGGGCTTCCTCGTGCTGCCGCGCGACGCCTGGCAGTTTTGGACCGTCGCGGTCCGCGACACCCGCCGCATCGCGCCGAGCACGTGGATCGTGAACCAGTCGCTCGACGGGGTGCTGGCCCGGTTGGCCCCCGGCGCACCCGGGTGGGTCTGGCTCGCCGGCGCCGCCGCCGTGTGCCTGGCCGCGCTTTGGGTGGGCGGCCGCCTGGTGAACCGGGGGCTGCCCGTGCTCGGGGCCGGCGTGGTGGGGGCCGCGTCGTGCGTGGCCGCGCCGTTTTCGTGGGAGCATCACTGGATCTGGCTGGTCATCCTCGTGTGGTGGCCGCTCGTCGCCGCGCTGGTCGGGGCGATCGCCGGCGATCGGCGCTGGCCGTGGTGGCTGGGGTGGGGCGTCGCCACGCTGCTGCTGACGGCGCGCTACGACCGTGACGGCCACGCGATCGGCACGTTCGCGTTCGGGGGCGCCGACGGCGCGAGTTGGTGGACCGCGTCGTACCCCCTGGGCGCCGTCGCCGTCATCGCGACGCTCTGCGTGGCCGAGCTGGCCGGGCGCGGCGCCCGGCGTCCCCACGGGCCGCTGCCGCCGGTGCCCGAGGGGGTCGGGGCGGGGGTGGGTGACCGGGCCGGGGTCGCCGACGGGCCCGGCCCCTCACCCGGGGGGCCGCCGTGATGTCCGTGGATGCCGCCGCCGACGAGCTCTACGGGCTCGAGCCGTCGGCCTTCGTGGCCCGCCGCGACGACCTCGCCAGCCAGGCGCGGGCCGAGAAGCGCCGCGACGTCGCGGCGGCGATCAAGAAGCTGCAGCGCCCGGTGGTGTCGGCCTGGTACCTGAACCTGGCGGCCCGCGACAAGCTGGTGAGTCTCGTCGCCTATCTCCGGTTCGCGCGCGATCTGCACGACGCCCGGGCCGCACACGACTCCGGCCGAGCGCTCGCCCTGAGCCGCGAGCGCTCGGCGCGGGAGGGCCGCGTCCTCAGCGATCTTGCCCGCTTCCTGCTGGAGCGGGGCGTCCGGCCGTCGCCGACGGCGCTGGAGGAGGTGCGGGGCACCCTGCGCGGGCTGCTCGACGACGCGGCGGCGGTCGAGGTGGTGGCGTCCGGACGCCTCGCGCGGCCCGTCCCGCAGGGCGGGTCGGGCGAGCAGTCGCTCGCCGAGGCGTTGGCGGCCATGGTCGGCCCGGGGGCGCTGACGCGGTTGGACGCGGCCGATGCGGCGCCGGGCGAGGCGTCCAAGGGGGCCGAAGCCGAGGCCGAAGCCGAGCGCCGGCGGGCCGCGGAGGAGGAGCGGCGGGCCCGCGAACGCGCGGAGGCGGTCGCCGCCGCCCAGCGGAGGGTTCTCGCCGCGCGGCGGGAGGCGTCCCAGGCCGAGCAACGCCTCAAGGACGCCCTGGCCCGCGCCGACCTCGCGCGGCGCCGCGTCGAGGAGGCGCGACGGGCCGTCGACCAGGCCGAGAGCGCGGCCGCGCGGGCGGCGTCTGGGGAGGAGGGCGGCGCGGCACCCGGGTGACCGACGAGCGCGCGCACGAGCGCTGGGGTGGGCGTCCAGGGCCAGGTGCCGCGGGGTTCGCGACGCCGGCCCGGCGGGCTCCCGGGGCCGTCCGGGGCGCCGGGCTAGACTGCACCCCGTGGCAGGGCTGATCAACGAGGAGGACCTCACGACGGTCCGGGAGCGCTCGCGGATCGAAGACATCGTCGGCTCCTTCGTCACCCTGCGCAACGCGGGCGGCGGGTCGCTGGTGGGCCTGTGCCCGTTCCACGACGAGAAGACGCCGAGCTTCCGCGTGACGCCGGCCAAGGGCTTCTACTTCTGCTTCGGCTGCGGCGAGGGCGGCGACGTCATCAAGTTCGTGCAGAAGATCAACAACATGGGCTTCACCGAGGCCGTCGAGTGGCTGGCCGACCGGGCGGGCGTCCAGTTGCGGTACACCGAGGGCGGCGGGCCGCGCGTGGAGCCGGGGCTGCGCATGCGCATCCTCGAGGCGAACGCGGCCGCCGCCGACTTCTTCGCGCGCCAGTTGCACACGCCGGACGCCCTGAAGGGCCGGCAGTTCCTCGACGGGCGCGGCTTCACCCAGGAGCACGCGGAGCGGTTCGGCATCGGGTTCGCGCCGCGCGGCGGACACGACCTGCGCGACTACCTGCTCGCCAAGAACTTCAGCGCGGAAGACCTGGTCAAGGCCGGGTTGGTCCGCGAGAACGGGTGGGACTTCTTTCAGGCGCGCCTGCTCTGGCCGATCCGGGACGCCGGCCGCTCCGTGCTCGGCTTCGGCGCCCGCCGGCTCTTCGACGACGACCGGATGCCGGCCAAGTACCTCAACACCCCCGAGACCGTCGTCTACAAGAAGAGCCACGTGCTCTACGGCCTCGACCTGGCGCGGCAGCAGATCGGCAAGAAGAACCAGGCGGTCGTCGTCGAGGGCTACACCGACGTGATGGCCTGCCACATCGCCGGCGTCGACACCGCCGTCGCGTCGTGTGGCACCGCCTTCGGGGACGATCACGGCCGGCTCATCCAGCGGCTCATGACCGCCGACGCGATGAACGGCGAGGTCATCTTCACGTTCGACGGCGACCAGGCCGGTCAGAACGCCGCCATGAAGGTGTTCAACTCCGACACGAACTTCATCGCCCAGACCTACGTGGCCGTCGAGCCGACGGGGCTCGACCCGTGCGACCTGCGCCTCCAGCACTCGGACGCCGCGGTGCGCGAGCTGGTCGCCCGGCGCGTCCCGCTGTACCGGTTCGTGATGAAGAACACCGTCGCCCGGTTCGACCTCGATCGCGCCGACGGACGCCTCGCCGCCGTGCGCGCGGCGGCGCCGCTGATGAAGAGCGTCCGGGATTCGTCGCTGGTGACGGCGTACCTGCGCGAGCTGGCGGGCATGGTCGGCATGAACCCCGACGAGGTCCGGGCGGAGGTGACGCGGGCGAACAACCGTCCGCCGGCGGAGACGCGCGGGCGCGCCGAGGCCGAGCCGGAGGCGTCCGGGCAGACGGCGATGACCGCCCTGCCCGACCCGCGCGACCGGCGGCTCGAGGTCGAGCGCGGCACGCTCAAGCTGGCCGTGCAGCAGCCTCAGTGCTTCGACGCCGACTGGAACGGCATCACCCCCGACGACTTCACGAACCCCGCCTACCGGCGGGTGTTCGAGCTGGTCAGCCAGGTGGATCGGGCGACTCCGGGATGGCCGCAGCAGGTACTGGACGCCGTCGGCAACCCGGTCGGGGAGCAGTTGATCATCGCGCTGTCGGTGGAGTCGCTGCTGCGCGAGCCGTCGACCCTGTACGCCCACGAGTACGCCGCCCGGCTGCGGCTGCTGACGGTGACGCGGGCGATCGCCGATGTGAAGTCGAAGCTCCAGCGCACGAACCCGCTGGAGCACCAGTCGGAGTACAACAAGATGTTCGCCCGGCTGCTCGAGTTGGAGGCGCTGCGGCGCGACCTCCAGGCGCAGGCCATCGGGGAAGCCTGACGCATCGTCCGGCGGCGGTCAACCCTGTCGCGAACATCGATGTCTACATGGTGTTGCCCCTCGTCGGGCTGTGAATAGCGCTCCAGGACGCCGCCGCGTCCCCATCGTGGTGGGCATGACCATCACCTTTGATTTCACCGTCGACGTCCCCACCCGCGCGGAGGAGCAGGCCCTCGCGTGCGCCATCGAGGCCGGCCTCCTGGCCGGCGCGCTGCGACGCTCGCGGGAGGCGCCGGCGTCCGGGTTCGGCGAGGGGGCGCGGGGCCGGGGGCCGGCGCCGATCGGGTCCGGACGCGGACAGGTCGGGCGCGGGCGGGCCGGGCGGGTCAGCCCGACGGACGCCGAACTCGACGCCCTCGTCGCCGACGGCGAGCGCGCCTGGCGGCGCATGATCTGCGGCAACCTGCGGCTGGTCAGCCTGGTCGTGCGACGGTATGCGCGGCGGGCCGACCTGGACTCCGACGAGCTGTTTCAGGAGGGCGTCCTCGGGCTGATCGAGGCACTGCGGCGGTTCGACCACACGCGCGGGGCGGCGTTCGCGACGTTCGCGCTGCCGTGGATCCGCATGCAGGTGATGAACGCCGTCGTCACGAAGTGCGGTCTTCTCGGGGTGCCGGTGAGCCGGGCGCGGGAGCAGCGGCAGGTGCGGGCGACGCGGTACCGGTTGACGACGGCGCTCGGGCGGGAGGCGTCCGCCGAGGAGTTGGCCGGCGAGCTGGGGCGTCCGGTGGCGTGGGTGGAGCGGGCGCTCGCCGACGCGCCGCCGGTGTCGCTGCAGGCGCTGCGGGCGTCCGGGGTGGAGCCCGAGCAGCCGGCCGCGGAGGACTGGCGGCACCTGCCGCAGATGCTCACGGTGCTGGGGCGGGAGGAGCGGGAGGTGATCGTCCGGAGGTTCGGTGTCGGCCACCCCGAGATGAGCTACACCGAGGTCGCGGACGCCCTGGGCGTCAGCACGTCGACGGTCCGGCGCCGCGAGAAGGCGGGCCTCGGACGCCTCCGCGACCACGTTCTCCGCGACGAGCTGGCGTGCGTGGGCTAGGGGGGATCGGGCCCGTGAGCGTGCCGGGGCGCCGTCCGCACGCCGGCGCGGAGCCACCGAGGCGCCCCTCGAACGCGATGGAAGAATGGCGGGGTGAAGATGTTCGATCGAGGCGGGCTGCCCGCCGAACTGTACGACGGATTGTCCGCGTTCGTGGCCGAGGAGGGCGGCCGGCGTCCGCGCGTGCTGGCGTGGGGGCAGGGCCCGGACGCCGTGGCGGTCGGGCTGGCCGACCGGCTCGTCGTGGGTCCGGAGCCGTGGCGAGCCGTGCCGTGGCACGAGATCCAGCGCGGCGGCTGGGACTTCGACACCCGGACGCTGCGCTGGCGCACCGTGTCCGACCCGGCGACGGAGGAGAAGCTCGCCCTCGAGAACCCGGGCCAACTCCCCGAACTGTTCCGCGAACGCGTCGAGCAGACGATCGTGCTCCAACGGACCGTCGAACTCACCGGCTCCAAGACCGTCATCGTGTCGGCGCGCCGGTCGCTGGCGCCGGGGGCGTCCGGGGTGATCTGGAGCGTCTCGCCCGGCCGCGGCACCAACCTGCGTGACCCCGCCCTCGCCGAGGCCGCGGAGGCGGAGCTCGCGCACATCCGAGCCGACTGGGCGTTCTGAGAAAGACTCTGGTACAGTCGACTCTCGCGTCGAGCGATCCCCTGTAGCTCAATCGGCAGAGCATCTGACTGTTAATCAGAGGGTTATAGGTTCAAGTCCTATCGGGGGAGCCAAGCACAACACGAAGTGGGCCCAGCTGAAGCTGGGCCCACTTCGTGCGTTCACCGGGTGATGTTCACCTTCGTGCCGGGTTCGACATACAGGTGCGACTTGGTGCCCACCTGGCCGACGCACTGGTGGAACGTCATGCCCGCGGCGGCTCTGGTGACATACCAGGAATGCGTCGACGACGGTGCCGTGCGGGACGGTTTGGGGTAGCTCGTGCAGTACAGCAGCGAGGAGCGCGAACGCACCGTGAACTCGCTCTTCGCCTGAGTTCGCGAGTTCATCTCGGCGCGGCACCGCGTCAGGACGGAGCCGCCCGACCCCTCCAGCAGCGCGAAGCCGTACTGCCCATTGGCGGTAGCGACACACCCATCCATCACCAGTCGGCCGGCCGTGTGGACCCCGCTGACGCTGTTGCGGCTGAACGTCACCCCGTGGATCACCGATCCAGCGGCGGCCGCGGACGCCGTGAGACCCGTGCCCGTGTTGCCGCTCACCGACCCTCCGGTGACGGCGGCCGGGGCCAGCAGGTTGAGACCGCCCGCGTGATTCGCGCCGATGCGGTTGCGCAGCAAAACCAGTCCGGCGGAGCGGCACTCGACGCCAACCCCGCCGTTACGCTCCACGACCGAGTCGCGGACCGTCCAGAGCGCCGGGCCACGTCCGCCGACGACGGAGAGGACGCCGCGGCGTCCGTTGCCGGTGATCGTGCAGCGGGTGAACGTCGCGCGAGAAGTGGAGTTCGCGACTTGCACCAGGCACACCCCGCCGTTGAGGTTGCCGGACATCGTGCAGTCCTCCACGACGAGGCCCTCGACGTTGCCGCGACCGGGATTGGGTTCGACATCGATCCCGAAACCGGGGGCGGTGACCTTGATCTTGCCGGTGTTCGACATGGTCGACTTCGTGATGCGCGTTCCGGTGGAGGCGACGATGGAAATGCCCTGTCGCCGGTTGTAGTCGCAGCGGACCCGATTGATCGTGATTCCTGTCTGATTCGGCGCGTTGACATAGATGCCGTCGCCCCAGCATTCGGCAATCCGGACGTTGTCGACGCGTGCGCCCCGCGCGCCGTCCCGGATCGAGATGCCGTGGCCCCACTCGCCGGTGGTGCCGCGGTGGGTACGCACGTCTCCGATGATCTGTCCGCCGATGACGGCCGTATTCGGCGCCGTCATGAGCACGGCCGCGTAATTGGTCGCGGCGTTGGGGATCACCTTCAGGGTCGCCCCGGTGAGCACCAAGCGGGTGCCGGCGGTGGCCAGCTTGATGGATGCCACGGCGTCCACCAGGTAGGGGGTGGCCGAAGGACGCAGCACCAGGGTTGCCCCGGGATGCGCCGCGATGGCCCGGTTGACGGCCGCGGTGACGTTCCGACCGGGAAGAACCCCGTAGCGAGAGGCCAGGTCGATCGTCGGTGCCGCGGTGGCCTCGGGCGCCATCACGACCTCGTGGCCGATCGCAAGCGCCGGGGCGAGCCCGAGCCCCAACCCCACCAGGCGACGTCGGGAGAGCGCGGGGCTGCGCTGCGAAGAGATCAAAGAATTATCAGGTGCTAATCCCTGCTGAGCTTCGCTCTTGTTCTTCCGTGAGGGCTGCGGATGAGTTGTTGGCGAGACGCGCGAGGATGACGGGGCTGAGCGAAATGTCATGCGATGGTCCTAATGAGCGCGGCATTCGAGCCGGTTCGACGAGTTTCGCCGAATGTAAACCCTCTATTTCCATTCGCCCAATCGATCTCGCAAAAGGACAGTGAACCGGGCGCGACTAAAAGCGCAATGGATTGCCATTTGT
>NZ_JBDHZL010000021.1:0-34661 GCF_039811905.1 Nigerium sp.
CGGACGCCCCCGGGCCAGCCGAGGTGATCGGCGCGTCGCCCGTGTCCGGGGCGGCCTGAAACGCTGCAGGCGTTTCGCGGTTCACTGCAGGCGTTCTCAAAACGCCGGGCTTAAGCCGGAACGCTGCCTTACGTAAGGCAGCGTTCTCGCCGGAGGCAGGCGTTGTGGAAACGCTGCAGGCGTTTCGCGGTTTACTGCAGGCGTTTCGCAAACGCTGCAGGTCTTCCGCAGACGCTGCAGGCGTTTCGGTGGACGCCCCGACCGCGGAGCCACCCAGCCAGCCCCCACGAGGACTGTGCTCAACTGAACCAGAGGCGTCCACCGTCGGGGGCGGGAGACCAGACGGCGTCGTCGTCGGTGAACGGCTGGGCGCCGCCGATCCAGCGGGCGAGGTCGCGTCCGAAGAGCGCGCGCTGCGGAAAGGGCGACCCGTGCGCGGCGCGGGCGAGCGCGTCGTGGGGCAGCCGCTCGCGCGAGGCGAAGACGACGAGGTTGCCGTAGCGGCGTCCCTTCAGCACGGCGCTCTCGCTGACCAGGTGCAGGTGCCGCAGGGACGCCCCGATGCCGGCGAGGACTCGTTTCGTCCAGCCGAACGGGATCCGGTCGGCCAGGTTCGCCGCCAGCAGCCCGCCCGGACGCAGGACGCGGGCCACGTCGGCGAAGAACTCCCCCGTCACCAGGGACGCCGGCACCGTCATGCCGTCGAAGGCGTCCAGGATCACGACGTCGGCGTAGTCGCCCGGCATCTCCGCGAGCCCGGGCCGCCCCTCGGTGACCCGCACCTTGATGCCCGAATGCTTGGGCAGCGGCAGCTTGCGGCGCACCTCCTCGACGAGGTCGGCGTCCGGTTCGCACACGATCTGCGCCGTGTGCGGACGCCGCGCCGCCACATAGCGCGGCAGCGACAGTCCGCCGCCGCCCAGATGCACGACGCGCAACCGGACGTCGTCGGGGCGCGTCAGAACCGTCGCCTCGAGGCCCTCCACGATCCGCTGGACGTACTCGAACTCCAGCCGCGTCGGGTGCGCGGGGTCGACCCACGACTGCGAGGTCTCCCCCGCCATGACCCGAAACGCGCCGGGCACGAACGGGTCGGGCGACAGGCTCTGCGGCACGGTGAACACACTAGTCGGGGACGGGTTCCCCCCGCGCCCCGACCCGTCAGAAGCGTCCGAGGAACGCCAGCAGCGCCTCGTTGACCTGGTCGGCGTGCGAGACGTTGATGCCGTGCGGGCCTCCCGGGATCACGACGAGCTCGGCGTTCGGCGCGTACTCCGCCACCCGCGCACCGGACGCCTGGAACGGCACGTTCTGGTCGCCGTCGCCGTGGATCACCAGCAGCGGCACCTCGGTCTTTTGCAGGTCGGCGCGGAAGTCGGTGCCCCAGATGCCGATGCAGTCGACGAGCGCGGTGTCGGCCGCCTGCTCGGTGATGTCGAGCGCGATGTCGAGCTCCTCCTGCGACACCTGCAGGCCCCCGTCGGCCGTGGAGAAGAACGTCGTCATGAAGCCCTTCAGGAACTCCTCGCGGTCGGCGCGCGCCTGCGCCTGCAGCTCTTCGAAGCCCGATTGCGGCATCGCGCCGTCGGGGTTGTCGCCGGTCTGGGCGAGCGCGGGCGTGACCGCGGCCGCCAGCACGCCCGCCGCGATGCGGTCGGTGCCGTGCGCGCCGAGGTAGCGTGCGACCTCGCCGCCGCCCATGGAGAACCCAACGAGCACGGCGTCCGTCAGGTCGAGTTCGGTGAGCACCGCGTCCAGGTCGCCGGCGAGCGTGTCGTAGTCGTACCCGGATTCGGGCTTGTCGGACGCCCCGAACCCGCGCCGGTCGTACGTGATGACGCGGTAGCCGGCGCCGGTCAGCGCGTCGGTCTGATGGGCCCACGACTCGCCGGACAGCGGCCAGCCGTGGATGAGGACCACCGGACGGCCGTCGCCGCCCGAATCGGTGTAGTGCAGCTTGATGGGGTCAGCGCCGGGGACGGTCAACTCGGGCATCGAAGGGCCTCCTTGCGGGTCGTTTCTCCCGACCCTATTCGCCCCGGAGGCGCCCAACAAGGCCCGACGCGGCGGGCCCGGCGGCGGCCGGCGTCCAGTCGGCTAGCCCGAGCACCGCAGGACGCAGCCCTCCGGCGCGCCCATGGGCTGCAGTTCCACCGTTCCCCCGGACTGCGCGAGCACCTGGGCGACGCCGAGGTGCATCGAGCACACCACCTCGGGGTCGCGGCGCGCGGCGTCCAGCATCGGGCAGGCCCTCAGGACGACCGAGCCACCCTCCGTGACGACCGGGTCGAAGCCGAGGGCGTCCATGAGTTCCACGAGTTCCGCCCCGGCCAACTCGGCGGGCACGGCGCGCTGCAGCGCGTCGGCCCAGCGGCGTCCGGCGCGATGGGCGATCTCGGCGGCATCGTCGCGCTCGGCCACCTCGGCCAGCAGCGCGCCGACGAACAGCGAGCTGTCGAGGCCCGACACCCACGGGCTGGCCGCCCGGTACCGCGTCGGCGGACGCCCCCGGTCGCGGCGGGCGGGCGCGTCGTCGACGACGCGCGCGAGCCCGGCGGCCACGAGGGCGTCCAGGTGCTCGCGGATCGTGTTCGGGTGGCTGCCGGTCTCGGCGACGAGCCTCGACACGGTCCAGTCGGAGTCGTCGCCGCGCAACAGGCTGAGGATGCGCGCGCGAGCCGCGGACAGCCCCTCACCCGCCACCGCGGCGGGACGCGGACCTGACGCGACAGACTCGATCATGGGGGGATCGTAATCCCGTGCGGCGCCCCCCGGGCGCGTTCCTGCCAAGACGGACGCCCACGCGCGGCGTCCCCAGGGCGTCCCGAGGCGGGCGCCGGCTTCCGGCGCCCGCCCGCGGACGAGGTGGTTCAGCCGCCGACCACCGCGCAGGCGACGCGACCGCCGGCGTCCCCGGCCTTCTTCGTCTCGTCGTCGGGGCCCGCGGACGCGTACCGCGTCGGGATGTTCGCGTAGTTGTCCGGGCCGGCGTGGACGACCAGGGCCGTGCCGTCGCCGTCGGCGAGCTGCTCGCGGGTGAGCCGCTGCGACACGACGGTGAGGGAGCCGGAGCCGTCCTGACCGACCAGCAGCGACGGCAGGTCGCCGGAGTGGTTGGGGTGGTCACCGTCGCCGAGGTGCCCGCCCGACGACAGGAACGCCCCGGTCTTCGACGGGTCGCTCGGGTCGGGCGAGTTCGGCTCGCACTTGCCGATCTGGTGCAGGTGCAGGCCGTGGAAGCCCGGCTCCATGCCGGTGGCCGTGATGCGGAAGGCCAGGCCCTGGTCGGTCTGCTCGGTCGCGACGGCGCCGACGGTGCGGCCCTGCGCGTCCAGCAGCGGCGTCCCGGCGCCGGGAGACGGGGTCGTCGTCGGTCCGGGGCCGGTCTCGGTGGCGGTCGGGGTGGCGCCCGGCGTGGTCGCGGAGGGCGTTCCGGCCGCGCAGCCGGCGAACAGGAAGGCCAACGCGGCGGCGGACACGGCGCCGACGCGGCGGGCAACGGGACGGGGGTGCGGTGAACGGAGGGTCATCATCGGCTCCTCATATCGTCGGATGTTCATGTAAGCCTCCCCTACAGACCCGCCCCTGACAAGGGGCGGAAACGCGCCACGGGGCGGAAACCGGTCGGTTTCCGCCCCGTGACTGGGGGTTCTGCTCGTTCGGCTCAATCGACGATCGTCAAGCCGGAGGCGTCCGCGTTCACGTCGAACGTCACCTGGTCGCCCTCGTGGATCTCGCCGGAGAGCACCCGGCGGGCCAGGGCGTCCTCAATCGTGGTCTGCACGAGCCGCTTCAGCGGCCGGGCGCCGTAGACCGGGTCGTAGCCGGTGAGCGCCAGCCAATCCTTCGCGGCCTGCGTGACCTCGATCGTGATGCGCCGGTCGGCCAGGCGGGCGGCCAGGCGCTTCAGTTGGATGTCGACGATGTGCGTCAGGTGCTCGGGGCTCAGCGGCTCGAACATCACGACGTCGTCGAGGCGGTTCAGGAACTCCGGCTTGAACGCCTGCCGGACGACGTTCATCACCGCCTCGTTCTTCGTCTTCTCGTCGAGCTTCGGGTCGGCCAGGAACTGGCTGCCCAGGTTCGACGTCATGATGAGGATCACGTTGCGGAAGTCGACCGTGCGGCCCTGGCCGTCGGTGAGGCGGCCGTCGTCGAGCACCTGCAGCAGGATGTTGAAGACGTCCGGGTGGGCCTTCTCGACCTCGTCGAGCAGCACGACCGAGTACGGACGCCGCCGCACGGCCTCCGTGAGCTGGCCGCCCTCCTCGTAGCCGATGTAGCCGGGGGGCGCGCCGACGAGGCGGGAGACGGTGTGCTTCTCGCCGTACTCGCTCATGTCGATGCGGACCATCGAGCGCTCGTCGTCGAAGAGGAACTCCGCCAGCGATTTCGCCAGCTCGGTCTTGCCGACGCCCGTCGGGCCGAGGAACAGGAAGCTGCCGGTCGGCCGATTCGGGTCGCTGATGCCGGCGCGGCTACGCCGGACGGCGTCCGACACCGCCTGCACGGCCTCCTCCTGGCCGACGAGGCGCGACCCGAGCCGCTGCTCCATCTCGAGCAGCTTCTCGCTCTCGCCCTGGAGCATCTTGCCGACGGGGATGCCGGTCCAGTTCGACACGACCTCCGCGATGTCGGTCGCGCTCACCTCGTCGGCGACCATCGGCGTGGCGTTCTTCTCCTCCGCGGACGCCTGCGTCAGTTCCGCCTCCAACTGCGGGATGCGGCCGTACAGCAGCTCGGACGCCTTCGTCAGGTCGCCGTCGCGCTGCGCGCGGTCGGCCTCGGCGCGCAGGTGGTCGATCTCCTCCTTGATCTCGCCGACGCGGTTCAGCCCCGTCTTCTCGGCCTCCCACCGCGCCTCGAGTCCGCGGAGTTCCTCCTGGGCATCGGCCAGCTCGGACGCCAGCCGCGCGCGCCGCTCGGTGCTCGCGGCGTCCTCCTCCTTCTCGAGGGCGAACTGCTCCATCGTCAAGCGGTCGATCGTGCGGCGCAGCTGGTCGATCTCCTCCGGGGAGGAGTCGATCTCCATCCGCAGCCGGGACGCCGACTCGTCGATCAGGTCGATCGCCTTGTCGGGGAGCTGCCGGCTCGTGATGTACCGGTTCGACAGCTGCGCGGCGGCGACCAGCGCGGAGTCGGTGATGCGGACCTTGTGGTGCGCCTCGTAACGCTCGCGCAGGCCGCGCAGGATCGCGATCGTGTCCTCCACGCTCGGCTCGCCGACGAACACCTGCTGGAAGCGGCGCTCCAGCGCCGGATCCTTCTCGATGTGCTCGCGGTACTCGTCGAGCGTGGTCGCGCCGATCATCCGCAACTCGCCGCGGGCCAGCATGGGCTTGAGCATGTTCGAGGCGTCCATCGCGCCCTCGGACGCCCCAGCCCCGACGACGGTGTGCAGCTCGTCGATGAAGGTGACGACCTGACCCTCGGCGTCCTTGATCTCCGACAGGACGGCCTTCAGCCGCTCCTCGAACTCGCCGCGGTACTTCGCGCCCGCGACCATGCTCGACAGGTCGAGCGACACGACGCGGCGGCCCTTCAGGCTCTCGGGCACGTCGCCGTCGACGACGCGCTGCGCGAGCCCCTCGACGACGGCCGTCTTGCCGACGCCGGGCTCGCCGATGAGGACCGGGTTGTTCTTCGTGCGACGCGACAGCACCTGCACGACGCGCCGGATCTCGGAGTCACGGCCGATCACCGGGTCGAGCTTGCCCTCGCGGGCGCGCTCGGTGAGGTCGACCGAGTACTTCTCCAGCGCCGACTCGCCGCCCTCGGCGGCCTCGCTCGTGACGCGCTTGTCGCCGCGGGCGTCGTTGAATGCCTTGGTGAGCCCCTGATCCGTCGCGCCCGCCCGGGTGAGGATCGGCTTGGCGTCCGACTCGATCGCGGCCAGCGCGATCAGCAGGTGCTCGGTGGCGACGTACTCGTCGCCCATCTGGCCGGCGCGGTTCTCCGCGTCCGCGAGGACGCGCGCGAACGACCCCGACAGCTGGGGCTGGCTGACCGAGCTGCCCGTCGACCGCGGCAGCTTGGCCACGGCCGCCTGGGCGGCCGCGTCGACGGACGCCGGGTCGGCCCCGACGGACGACAGCAGCGCGCCGACCGTGTTATCGGGCACCATCAGCAGGCCGTGCAGCAGGTGGCTGGGCTCGGCCTGCGGGTTGCCCTGGGTGAGGGCGTAGCGAAGGGCCGCGGAGACGGCGTCCCGGCTCTTCGTGGTGAGTTTCGCAGTGTCCATGAGTGCTCCTTCCGAGGCGATGTGGAGGCGCCTCAGATCAAGTTGAATTCACTAGACTCAACTATGCCACGGAGGCGGATATTCCGCGTCCGACGAGGGTCGCCGCGCCGCGGCGGGCGGCGTCCGCAGCGTGGCTAGCAGGGTTGGGCGGGGCGGCACCCTCAGCCAGGGGGGCGGTGCCAGGTCAGGCCTGGCTCCCCGCCGGCCAGTCCAGCAGGGCCGCGTAGTAGTCGGACGCCAGCCGCTCGAGATCCGCCCGGCAGCGGCGGATCGCGCAGCCACGCCCACCGGACGCCAGCGGGACGCCCTCGGCGTCCCAGCGGGGCAGCGCCCGCTGGAGGATCTCGGCCGGCAGGACGCCCGCCGCGTTGACCACCCGCCACCAGGCCACCTCGTGCCCGCGCTCGCGCAGGACCGCGCCCACCTGACGAGGGCCGACGCCGACGATCCGCGCGACGTCCCCGTACGCGACAACGCGCCCCGCCGGGATCTGTTCGACCGCCAGCAGGACGCGTTCGGCAGCCTGATGGTTCACCGGGTCAGGCTAGCCCGGAAGCGTGGGCTCAGGCGGCGTCCTTGGCGGCCGCCTTCTTCGCCGTCGTCGCGCGCGGGGCCTTGGACGCCTTCGTCGCGCGCTTGGCCGGCGCCTTCTTCGGGGCGACCTTCTCCTCGACGGCCTGCGCGGCGTCCTCGACGGCCTCGACGACCTCGGTGACCTTCTCCGCCACCTTCTCGGCGACCTTCTTGGTGGCCGACTTCTCGGCGACCTTCTTGGCGGCCGGCTTGCGGGTGCGCGGGGCGGGCTTGGCCTGCGGCACGACGACGCTGGCGCCCTCGTCGACGTAGGACGCCTCCGGCTCGTCGAACCACTGGCCGTTCTCGCCGAGGTAGCGGAACACGGAGATGTAGTCGGCCGGCACGACGACCGAGGTCGACTGCGACTTGCCGCGCTTCACGAGCGGGTTGGCGCCGGGCGTCCAGTCGTTGAAGTTGCCGACGACCGAGATCGCGCCGACGGGGTGGTCGGCCGGAAGGGTGAACGTGATCTTCTGACCACGGGTCTTGGTGTCGCGGGTGATCTTGAGCATGAGTCCTCTTTCGGATCTGCGGGTCCGGCGGCGGACGGATCACGGACCGCTCGCCGGGGCGCCCCGGGGTGGGCGCCACGAAGTGTTGTATTGGTAGCTAAGACTAGTGGACTCGCCCGCTCCAGCCCGGGTGGCTCAGCCCGTGTCGTGCGACCGATCGTGGCCGGCGATCTGCGACGTTGGGGGCCCCTGCTCACCCTTCGGGGGCTAACGTGTCGCCCACGGCACGCCGGGCGGCGTCCGTCGAGAGGTTGACCATGCACCCCGCACGACTGTCGTCGCTGGCCGGAACCGCGCTCCTGCTCGGCTCCCTCCTGCTGAAAGCCTGCGCGCCCTCGCCGGCCGATCCTTCGCACACCGACCAACTCGGCAAGAGCCTCGAGGCCTTCGCGTCCACGGGGACCGGTCAGCCGGTCGACGTGCTCATCAACACCCAGGTGGAGCCCACCCTGTTCGTCGACGGCAAGGCGGTCCGCTACGTGGCTCGGAACGGCCAGGTCGAGGCGACGACGGATCGGCCCGCCGAATGGGGCTCCCCGCGCGCCTTCGGCGACTGGAATCTCCAGGCCATCACGGCCTTCTACCCCGACGCGTGCGACGGCAAGGCGGTGCGGGCCCTGGCCCTGCCCCAAGGGCAGACGCTGATCGAGGTGTCCTGCTCTCGGCGAAGCTCGTCAAGGAGGGCATCGGCGATCACACCCTGGAGGCGTTGAGCGACATCAGCAGCGAGTCCAGCCTCGGCACGCTGCTCAAGGAGGCGTCCCTGCTCGGGGACCTCTCCAAGACTCGAACGGTCTTCCTGCCCGGGAAGGGCGGCATCAACGTCGCGCGCGTCGCGTCGTTCACCCTGGACAGCACAGGGGTCGGGCCCGACGGCAAGCCCTGCACGATCTCCTTCGCCCGATCGTTCGAGGCGCACCGCGAGCGCGGCGGCACCGTGTTGGGCGGGCTCGAGTGCTCCACCTCCGGCGACGCCTCCAGGCCCACCTTTGACCTGTCGAAGATCGACGCCGCCCAATTCGCGGACGCGATGAGGATGCTCTCGCAGGCCAAGGGTCGCTCGGTGGAGGACTCGATGGGCGTCACGATCAAGGGCGACCCTCAGTACGGCATCGTCGCGACGGCAACGTGGCAGAACCCTCTGCAGACCGCCCGCGTCGCCATGCAGCCGTAGGCCTGCGCGCCTCCCAACCCCGCACGTCCCCGTCGAAAGGCTGACCATGAAACGCTCCAGGCTGGCGTCCCTGACCGGAACCGCGCTCCTTTTGGGCTCCCTGCTGCTGAGCGCCTGCGCGCCCTCGCCGGCGGGCGCGCCCGCGGGCAACGACGACGGGGCGATCGAGCAGCTCACCACAGACGTCCGGGCGTTCGGCTCGGTCGGCTCCGGGAAGCCGGTCGAGTTGTCGCTCAGCGACCGGGCGACCCGCGCGGCGATGTTCGTCGACGGCAAGCCCGTCTACGCCGTCGCGTCCGGAGGTTCGGCCCGGACGTCCGACGACTCGAACCCGCCCCAGTCGGGCATCCCGCGCCCCGCCGCCGACTGGGACGTGAAGGCGATCGCGGCCTTCTACCCCGACGTCTGTCAAGACAAGCAGGTGCTGGCGCGGTCCCTGCGGGACGGCCACACCATGATCGCGGTCTCCTGCGGGATGAGCTTCGCGAAGGAGGACATCGACGGCCACGTCTTCGAGCGGCTCGACGACATCTCGTCGGCGGCCACGCTCGACACGCTGCTGCAGGAGGCCGCGATGGCCGTCGACCTGTCCCAGACCCGCTCCGTCCGGCTGCCCGCCCGGGGCGGGATCAGCGGCACGGGACTCGCGGCGTCCTTCAACGCCGGAACGGTGGTGGGGCCGGACGACAAGCCCTGCCCCGCGTTCTTCACCCGCTCGTTCGAGGTCGGCGGCCCGATGATGGCGCCCACCGCGACCGGCCCCTCGTGCGACCCCCTGGCCGACCGCTCCGCCACGACGTTCGACCTCTCCAGGATGACCGGCGAGAAGCTGGCGCAGGGGCTGAAGCAGCTCTCGGCGGCCGGAGGGCAGCCGCTCAGCGAGTCGATGGGCGTCGAGCTGACGGGCGACGGCAAGCACGGCATCGTCGCGAAGGCCACCTGGAAGGCGCCGGCCAAGAAGTCCGCCCAGCTGACGATCAAGGAGGGCTGACCCCCGCCCAGCGGCGGCCGGTGCAACCGGCGCCGGCGGCGTCCTCGGGGAAGGGCGTGCAACGAACGGCGCACGTTCACGGGTTTGTCGGACGCCCGCGCTACCTTGTGCCGCATGCGCAGCATCTCCCGCCTCCTCTCGGCCGCCCGCGAGCTGTGGCCGTACTACCTCGGCATCGCCCTCGCGTCGGTGGCGGTCGCGGGCACGACGCTGCTCACCCCGTTCATCATCAAGTGGGCCACCGACGAGGTCGTCGCGCAGACGCAGGGCCAGGGCCGCGGCGTCGGCTTCCTCGTGTGGCTGGCGGTCGGGCTGCTGGCGGTCGAGCTCGCCAACACGCTGCTCACCAATGTGGGCGGCTACCTGGGCGACGTGATGACGGTGCGGCTCCGGGCGATCCTGTCCTCGCGGTACTACGCCAGGCTGCTGAGCCTCCCCCAGCGCTACTTCGACGGCCAGCTCACCGGCACCGTCATCAACCGGCTGCAACGATCGATCACCGAGACCACGCAGTTCCTGCAGACGGTCAGCAACGGGTTCCTGCCGATGATCGTCACGCTGGTCGCGACGCTCGGCATCACCGCCACCTACTCGTGGACCCTCGCGCTGCTCCTCATCGTGATCTACCCCGTCTTCGCCTGGCTCACCACGCTCACGTCGCGCCGCTGGCAGGCCATCGAGCGCGCCAAGAACCACGAGTACGACGTGGCGGGCGGCCGGTTCGCCGAGGCGATCGGGCAGATCCGCGTCGTGAAGAGCTTCGTCACCGAGCGCCGCGAGCTGGGCCTCTTCAACGACCGCTACCGGCGCACGGTCGGGCTGACGTCGGAGCAGTCCCGCTGGTGGCATCTGATGGACGTGGCGCGTCGCGCCGCCCTGAACCTCATCTTCTTCGGCGTGTATCTGATCATCTTCACGCGCACGGCGTCCGGGGAGTTCACGCTCGGCGTCATGGTGCTGCTCGTGCAGCTCGTCGCCATGGCGAAGACGCCGATCACCTCCATGAGTTTCTATGTGGACGCCTCACAGCGCGCCATCACCGGTAGTCGCGATTACTTCCGGGCGATGGCGGAACTGCCGGAACCCCGGGCCGCCATCGACGACACCGCGGCCCTCACGCTGCGGACGCCGGCCGCGGCTTCCGGCGCGTCGGCGGAGCCACCGGGCGAGCCAGAAGCGTCGGCGGAGACACCCGGCGAGCCAGAGGCGTCCGCGGCCGGGGCGACGGCGTCGGGTGAACCGGCCCGCTGGCCGGCCGTGCCCGGCGCGCCGATGGTGGAGTTCGACGACGTCACGTTCGGCTACGACAGCGCGGTGCCGGTGCTCAGCGATATCTCGTTCGCGATCGCTCGCGGCGAGCGCATCGCGTTCGTCGGCGAGTCGGGCGGCGGCAAGACCACGCTGGTGAACCTGCTGCTCGGGCTCTACGTGCCCGACGCCGGGTCGGTGCGCGTGCGGGGCACCGACGTCGCCGACGCCCCGCTCGCCCTGCTCCGCGGGGAGATCGGCGTGGTGTTCCAAGACGCGTCGCTCTTCTCCGGAACGATCAGGGAGAACATCGCCTACGGGCGTCCGGGGGCCACCGACGCCGAGATCGAAGAGGTGGCGCGCCGCGCCAACGCCCACCGGTTCATCGCGAAGCTGGCCGACGGCTACGACGCCGAGATCGGCGAGCGGGGCATCAAGCTGTCCGGCGGGCAGAAGCAGCGCATCGCGGTGGCGCGCGCGATGCTGAAGGACGCGCCGTTGCTCGTGCTCGACGAGGCGACCAGCGCGCTCGACACGCGGTCGGAACGGCTCGTGCAGCAGGGGCTGGAGCAGCTGATGGCCGACCGCACGAGCATCATCATCGCCCACCGGCTCTCCACGATCTCGTCGGTCGACCGCATCGTCACGCTGCGCGACGGCCGCGTCGACGAGATCGGCACCCCCGACGAGCTGGCCGTCTCCGGCGGCATCTACGGCGAACTGCTGGCGCTGCAGGCGTCCGCGACCAAGGCGGACCGGAAGCGGCTGCAGCGCTTCGGCATCCGAGGCTGAGGCGTCCCTGCCCTCCCCGGAACGACGAACCGGGCCGCCGGGCACACGCCCGACGACCCGGTTGAGTCGCGACGATCAGCGGCGGGCCAGCGCCTCCGCGATCTCGTCGTGGGACGGGCCGTACGCGCCGGCACGCCCGACGGTCACCGTCGAGGTGCCGATCGCGCGCTCGACGGCCGGGACCACGTCGGCCCAGGTCGCCTTCGCGAGGGCCTCGCGCTCGGCGGCACCGCCGAGCAGCCCCTCGTCGAGCAGCCCCGAGATGAAGCCGGCCATGAACGAGTCGCCCGCGCCCACCGTGTCGTTGACCACGACGGGCAGGGTCGACATCTCGTGCAACTCGTCGTCACCGGCGACGAACACGGCCGCCCCGTCCGGGCCCCGGGTGACCACCATGAGGCGGGGGCCGCGGGTGATCCAGTCGCGGCACACCTCCTCGTAGCTGCGGCCCGGGTAGAGCCAGCCGAGATCCTCGTCGGACGCCTTCACGACGTCGCTGAGCGCCACGATCTCCTCGACACGCGCCAGCACGTGCTCCGGCGACTCCATCAGCGCCGGACGCGCGTTCGGGTCGTACGAGATCGTCGCGTTCGTAACCGCCTTGATGGCCGCGACCACCTTCGTGCCGCCCGGCTCCAGCGTGGCGCCGATGCTGCCCGTGTGGACGTGCTCGTAGCCCTGGATGTCGTCGAGCGACGGCAGATCCCACTCCAGGTCGAAGGTGTAGTCGGCGTGGCCGGCGGCGTCGATCTTGGCGAAGGCCACCGGGGTCTTCGTCGCCGCGTCGCTGCCCTCGGCGAGGGCGACCTTGCGGTCGGCCGCGTACTGCTTGATCAGGTCTCCCCGATCGTCCTGGCCGATCCAGCACCCCACCGTCGCCTCGTGGCCCAGGGCGGTGAGCCCGGCGGCCACGTTCAGCAGGCTGCCGCCGACGATCTCGGTGACCTCGCCGTTCTGGTCGACGGCGTCGATGAGTGCCTCGCCCAGACAGAGCACGCCGCTCATCGCTTCACCACCGACGCGTCCGTCAGACCCAGCTTGGCCTCCATCTCCTCCAGCGGGACGCCCTTCGTCTCAGGCATGACGCGCAGGACCCAGATCAGCTGACCGATCATGAAGACGAAGAAGATGCCGAACGCGACGCCGCCGCCGAGCGTGCCGACGATCGGCGGGAAGAACGTCGACGTCAGCCACGCGAACGACCAGTGCGTCATCGAGCCGAGCGACTGGCCACGGCCGCGGATGCGGTTCGGGAAGATCTCGGAGATGAACACCCAGATGACCGAGCCCTGGCCGAAGGCGTGCGCGGCGATGAAGACCAGCAGGCCCACCAGCACGAGCACGCTGGAGGTCGAGTTGAAGTGGCCCACCACGTTCTCGTAGTAGAACATCAGGCCGGACAGGAAGCCGAGGCTGATCAGGTAGCCGATCGAGCCGATGATCATGAGCTGGCGGCGTCCGAGCTTGTCGATGACCGTCAGGGCCGTCATCGTCGCGACCAGGTTCATGAAGCCGACCGCGACGCTCATCATGAACGCGGCGTCCGTGCTGGCGCCCGCGCGCTCCATCACGACGGGGGCGTAGTACAGGATCGCGTTGATGCCGGACATCTGGTTGAACATGGCGATCGCGAAGGCCAGCAGGATGACCTTCATGTGACCCTTCGTGAAGAACGGGACGTCCTTGCCCTCCGCGGCCAGCTTGGCGGCGGCCGCCAGGGACGCGTCGATCTCGTCGATCTGCTGCTGCGCCTCTTCAGGCGTGTTGGTCAGCTTCGCGACGACGGCGCGACCCTTCTCCTCCTGGCCGTGGGCCATCATCCAGCGCGGCGTCTCCGGAACGGTGAAGAGCAGCAGCAGGAAGATCGCGGCCGGGACGGCCATGACCCCGAACATCCAGCGCCAGTCCAGCGTCGGATCGGTCACGATCATGCGCACGATCGTGTTCGACAGGTAGGCGAGCAGGATGCCCAGCACGATGTTGAACTGGACCAGGCCGACGAGCCGGCCGCGCACGCGCGGCGGCGCGATCTCGGCCGTGTAGATCGGCGCGCACACGGACGCCGCACCGACGCCGAGGCCGCCGAGGAACCGGAAGATCTCGAGCACGAGGATGTCGTGCGACAGCGCCGAGCCGAGAGCACCCACCACATAGAGGATGCCGATGACGAACAGCACCGGCTTGCGGCCGAAGCGGTCGGCCGGTTTTCCGGCGGTGAGGGCGCCGACGATGGTGCCCAGCAGCGCCATGCCGACGGCCCACCCCAGACGGGCATCGTCGAGCTGGAAGTAGGCCTTGAGGTGTTCGGTCGTCCCCGAGATGACAGCGGTGTCGAAACCGAAGATCAGGCCACCGAGTGAAGCGACGAGGCGCTTCGAATCACTAGTGGTTTCATAAGGCCACAAACTAAGGCATCCTCTCCGGGGGCGCGCGGGGTACAGAAAGAAAGTTCAACCGGACGCGCGCAAACCCGAGTCGAGGTCGAGACTTCTCACGACGCCAGGCACGATGGCCCCATGGACACCGCCCGCTCGATCGCCTTGTTCCTGCTCGCTGCCCTCGCCGAGATCGGCGGGGCGTGGCTGGTCTGGCAAGGGGTCCGCGAGCAGCGCGGCTGGCCGTGAGTCGTGGCGGGGGCGGCGTCCCTGGCGGTCTATGGGCTGGTCGCCACCCTCCAGCCGGACGCCAACTTCGGCCGCATCCTGGCCGCCTACGGCGGCATCTTCATCGCCGGGTCGCTCGCGTGGGACATGGCCCTCGACGGCTTCCGGCCGGACCGGTTCGACCTCGCCGGGGCCGCGATCTGCCTGGTGGGCGTCGCGGTGATCATGTACGCCCCGCGCCCGACCTGAGGGCTCGGACGCCCTCATCCCCCGGACGCCCGCGTGGCACGGCGGCGACGCCTGGCCGCTGTGGAAGGGTTGGACCCCGGGGAGGACTACCGATGCAGACAACTCGCGCGCTCCGCGCCGCGGCGACCGCGGCGTCCCTGATCGTGCTCGCCGGCTGCTCGCCGCAGCCGGTCGCGACGCCGACCCCGACGGCGGACGGGCCGCGGTCCTCCCCCACCTACACCTGCACCCCCGCGGGCGGCGGCGACCCCTACCCCTGCACCGGCCAGCAGTACACCGATCAGCAGCGGCAGCAAGTGCTCGTCGACCAGGCGGAGTCGGTCTACAAGGAGTACTTCAACGAGGCGTCCCGGCTCTACCGTGTGGGCGGCGCCTCGCAGGCCACGTCCGCGCTCACCGCGACGACCGCGGACGCCTACCTCGCGGCCAAGCAGAACGAGTTCGCCTCGCTCAAGGCGAAGGGCCTCAAGGCGGTCGGGGGCAACATCAAGCTCGCGAAGATGACCCCGAACCCCGACGCGACCGACAAGGGCGCCGACGTCGGGCTCGACACGTGCATCGACGCGACGACGGTCCAGCTGAAGAGCGGCGACCAGGTCGTCAGCAACTCCGGGTTCGCGGTGGCGGGCACCGTGTATCTGAAGCGTCAGGGCAACGACCTGAAGATCGTCGACGCCGAGGAGCGCCAGGTCGCGAACTGCTGATCGCACCCGCCGGGCCCCCTGGAAGAACGTGCACCCGCGATCGGCCCTAGTCAGGCAGCTCTTGATCCGCCGAGCCGTCGCATCTTGGCGATCAAGCCACTAGCGTGAAACTGCATGGTCGGCGAGGGCTGCAAGGAGGCGGGATGAGCGTCCGGTGCGCATCGATGCGAGGCGTCCCGCGCTCGCGCCGCGCCATCGCCACTCTCCACCCACGCAGCGTCCGCGCGCGGCCGCTGGTTGTCACCCACCGAAAGGAACCGAATAGATGAGCACCCTGGTCGTCCTGGGCTCCGGCATCATGGCCACCGCCCTGGCAACTCCGTGGACGGACAACGGCGGCGAGGTTCGCCTCGTCGGCACGTTCCTCGACCGCGAGATCATCGACTCCATCAAGACGACGGGCGTCCACCCGAACCTGAAGCTGAAGGTTCCCGAGGGCGTGACCGCTTACCAGCTCGAAGAGGCCGAGCAGGCGTTCGAGGGCGCCGAATACGTGATGAGCGGTGTGAACAGCTTCGGCGTCGACTGGGCGGGCGAGCAGTTCGCCCACCTGCTCAAGCCGGGCATGAACGTCATCGCGCTCGCCAAGGGCGTCCAGGCCGACGACGACGGCAACTTCACGATCCTGCCGAAGGCCCTGGCGAACAAGGTGCCCGAGGACGTCCGCGACCAGTGCACCTGGAGCGCGATCGCCGGCCCGTCGATCGCCGGCGAGGTCGCCGTGCACCGCCACACGTCGGTTGTGTTCACGAGCGAGGACCGCGAGGTCGCCGAGATGTGGAAGTCCAAGTTCGAGACGGACTTCTACCACGTCTGGACGAGCGCCGACTTCACCGGCGTCGAGGCCTGCGCCTGCACCAAGAACTGCTACGCGCTCGGCGCGGGCTTCATGCAGGGCCTGCTGGACGCCATGGGCGACGAGGCCGGCGACCTGTACGTGAACTTCAACTACGGCGCGGCGCTGTTCGGGCAGGCGTCCATCGAGATGCAGCAGTGGGTGGAGTTCTTCGGCGGCGACCCGCGCACCGTCATGGGCCTGCCCGGCATCGGCGACTGCTTCGTCACCTCGATGGGCGGCCGCAACGTCCGGGTCGGGCGTCTCGTCGGCTCCGGCCTGACGTTCTCCGAAGCCAAGGCCAAGATGCCGGGCGTGACGCTGGAGGGCGCGGCCGCGATCGTGGTCATGGGCAAGGCGCTGGAGCGGCTCACCGAGCGCGGGGTGATCCCCGCCGAGCAGTTCCCGCTGCTGCGGCACCTGTACCAGGTCGTCGGCCTCGACGCGAAGGTCGATCTGCCGTGGAAGAGTTTCTTCGGCACGAACGGCTCCGGGTACTGAGGCTGCTGACCGGCCCCGAACGCAGCGGTGCCCCCGGGATTGCTCCCGGGGGCACCGCCGTCTCTCGGGCCGGCAGGTCTGGGACGCCGCCGGCGTCAGTGCGCGAAGGTCAGCCGCCCGACGTGAGCGCCCGGGGCAGCCGCCGGGGGGTGGCGCGGCCCAGGTAGACCTGGCCCTGCTCCCCCACCGTGAACAGCCGGGACGCCGGCGTCTCCTGCGCCCGCTGCAGCAGTTCGGCCAGGCGGGCGACCTGCTCGCCGACGGCGTCCAGTTGGCGTTCGAGTTCGAGGATGCGCCGGATGCCCTCCAGGTTGATCCCCTCCTCCTGCGAGAGGCGCTGGATGTGGCGGAGCCGGTCGATGTCCCTCGGCGAGTAGCGGCGGCCGCGGCCCTTCGTGCGCTGCGGCACGACGAGCCCCTGCCGGTCGTACCCGCGCAGCGTCTGCGGGTGCATCTCCGCCAGCCGCGCGGCGACCGTCACGGTGAAGATCGGCGCGTTGACGTCGATGCGCTGGGGCAGGTGTTCCGTCATCTCAGCCCCCGAACAGGCTCGCCCGAGGGTCGGACGCGGACGCCGCCGCGCGGTACTGCTCGAGCGCCTCGCGGGCCTCGCTGTTCAACTGCCCCGGCACCTGCACCTCGACCGTCACCAGCAGGTCGCCGTGGGAGCCGTCCTTCTTGCTGACGCCCTTGCCGCGGACGCGGAACGTGCGGCCGTTCGGCGTCCCCTCCGGGATGCGCAGCCGGATCGTCTGCCCCTGCAGCGTCGGCACCTGGATGTCGGCCCCGAGCGCCGCCTCGGTGAACAGCACCGGGGCCGTCAGGGTGAGGTTGTCGCCCTTGCGGCCGAACAGCTTGTCGGGACGCACGTGCACCAGCACGTACAGGTCGCCCGCAGCGCCGCCGTTCTCCCCGGCGCCGCCCTTGCCCTTGATGCGGATCTTCTGCCCGTCGGTCACGCCGGCCGGGATGCGGACCTGCATCGTCTTGGCCGACATCTCGCGCCCGCTGCCGTGGCAGTGGGGGCACGGGTCGTCGACGATCAGGCCGCGGCCGCGGCAGTCGGAGCAGACCTCGCTGATGCCAAACACGCCGCCGGACTCGCCGGTGACCATGCCCGACCCCTGACACGTGGGGCACACGCGCGGAACGGTGCCCGCGCGGGCGCCCGTGCCGTGGCAGGCCGTGCAGGGGGCGTCCGACACCGTCTGCATCGAGACGGTGACGCCCTCCACCGACTGGGCGAAGTCGATGGTGGCCTCGCCCTCGATGTCCTGCCCGCGGCGGGGGCCGCGCTGCGACGACGTGCGCCGCGTCGTGCCCTGCCCGAACAGGTTGCCGAACAGGTCGCCGATGTTGCTGTCGCCGGTCGCGTTGCGGAAGAGATCCTCCACGTTCACGTTCGCCCCGGCGCCGCCGCCGAAGCCGCCCGGCTGGCCGCCGCCGCGCGGGAAGCGGAACCCGCCCCCGCCGCCGAACAGGCTGCGCTGCTCGTCGTACTCCTGACGCTTCTTGGCATCGGACAGGACGGAGTTGGCCTCCGAGATCTCCTTGAAGCGCTTCTCGGCTTCCTTGTCTCCCGGGTGCTGATCGGGGTGGTTCTCCCGCGCCAGCTTCCGGAAAGCCTTCTTGATCTCCTCCGGCTTGGCGTCCTTCGAGACGCCGAGGACCTTGTAGTAGTCCTTCTCGAGCCAGTCTTTGGTGCTCATCGTCTCCTACCTGCCTGCTGGCCGCTGATTAGTCAGGGTTGCTCACACCCACGCGCGCCGGCCGCAGCACACGATCGTGCAGCCGGACGCCTTTCTGCATCACGCTCGACACGACGGTCACGTCGTGGTCGCCCTCGTACGGAACCTCCATGAGCGCCTCGTGCACGTTGGGGTCGAACTCGTCGCCCACCTGCCCGTAGAGCTCCAGCCCGTACTTGGTCGCGAGCCGCCCGAGCTCGTCGGCGACCAGCTTGAACCCGCCCGTGAGCTCTTCGTGCTCGCGCGCCGCCTCGACGCTGTCGAGGATCGGCAGCAGGTCGCTCACGACCGACTCGACGCCCTTGGCCTTGGCCAGCGCCCGGTCGCGGTCGACGCGCCGCTTGTAGTTCGCGTACTCCGCCTGCAGGCGCTGCAGATCGGCCGTCCGCTCGGACGCCAGCTCCTCCAGCTCGCTGATCTTCGCCGCGTAGACCGTATCCGGCCCGGACGCCTCCGCACCCTCCGGCGCGGACGCCTCGGCCTCGGCGTCCGCCGGGCTCTCGGCGACCTCGGGCCCCTCGTTCTCGGGGAGGTCCTTCTCGTTGTCGTTCACACGCTCTCCTGGTCTGTAGCTACGCCAGGCCGGCCGCCGGTACGACCCGGCGGCCGGCCGAACGCGGCGTGTTACTTCTTGTCCTTCTCGTCGTCGACGATCTCGGCGTCCACCACGTCGTCGTCGGCAGCGTCGCCCGCCGGGGCGTCCTGCTGCGCCGACTCGGTGCCGGGCTCGCCCGCCGCCTGCTGCTGGTTCTGAGCCGCGGCGTACATCGCCTGACCCATCGCGGAGGCCTTGGTGTTCAGATCCTCCATCGCAGCCTTCACCTCGTCGTCATTGTCGGTGCCCTTCAGGGCCTCCTTCAACTTGTCGAGCGACTCCTGGACCGGAGCCTTCACGTCGTCGCCGATGCTGTCGGCATTCTCGCTCAGGAGCTTCTCGGTGCGGAAGGCCAGGCCGTCGGCCTCGTTCCGCATCTCGACGGCCTCGCGGCGCTTCTTGTCGTCTTCGGCGTGAGCCTCGGCGTCCTTCATCATGCGATCGATGTCGTCCTTGCCGAGAGCCGAGCCGCCGGTGACGGTCATCGACTGCTCCTTGCCGGTCGCCATGTCCTTCGCGTGGACGTGGACGATGCCGTTGGCGTCGATGTCGAAGCTGACCTCGATCTGCGGGACGTTGCGCGGCGCCGGCATCAGGCCGGTGAGCTCGAAGTTGCCGAGGCTCTTGTTGTCGCGCGCGAAGTCACGCTCGCCCTGGTAGACCTGGATCATCACGGACGGCTGGTTGTCTTCGGCCGTCGTGAAGATCTCGGACCGCTTGGTCGGGATCGTGGTGTTGCGCTCGATGATCTTCGTCATCACGCCACCCTTGGTCTCGATGCCGAGGGAGAGCGGGGTGACGTCGAGCAGCAGCACGTCCTTCACCTCGCCCTTCAGGACGCCCGCCTGCAGCGACGCGCCGAGCGCGACGACCTCGTCGGGGTTCACGCCCTTGTTGGGCTCCTTGCCGCCGGTCAGCTCCTTGACCAAGTCGGCGACCGCCGGCATGCGGGTCGAGCCGCCGACCAGGATGACGTGGTTGATCTTGTCGACCGAGGTGTTCGCGTCCTTGATCACCGCGTTGAACGGGGCGCGGCAGCGATCGAGCAGATCCTGCGTGAGGCGCTGGAACTCGGAGCGGGTGAGCTTGAGGTCGAGGTGCAGCGGGCCCTCCGCGCCGGCCGTGATGTACGGCAGGTTGATCGAGGTCTCCTGCGCGGCGCTCAGCTCGATCTTGGCGCGCTCCGCAGCCTCCTGCAGGCGCTGGCGAGCCATCTTGTCCTTGCTGAGGTCGACGCCGTTGCTGTTCTTGAACTGCGTGACCATCCAGTCGACGACCCGCTGATCCCAATCGTCGCCGCCCAGGCGGTTGTCGCCCTTCGTGGCCTTCACCTCGAAGACGCCGTCGGCGATATCGAGCAGCGAGACGTCGAACGTGCCGCCGCCGAGGTCGAAGACGAGAACCGTCTGCTCGGCGTCGCCCTTGTCGAGGCCGTACGCGAGCGCGGCCGCGGTGGGCTCGTTGATGATGCGGTCGACCTTCAGGCCCGCGATCTCGCCGGCCTCCTTGGTCGCCTGACGCTCGGCGTCACCGAAGTACGCCGGGACCGTGATGACCGCGTCGGTGACGGTTTCGCCGAGGTAGGCCTCGGCGTCCCTCTTCAGCTTCTGCAGGACGCGGGCGCTGATCTCCTGCGACGTGTACTTCTTGCCGTCGATGTCGACGGACCAGTTGGTGCCCATGTGACGCTTCACGGACCGGATGGTGCGGTCGACGTTGGTGACGGCCTGGCGCTTGGCGACCTCGCCGACCAGGACCTCGCCGTTCTTCGCGAAAGCGACGACCGAAGGCGTCGTGCGGGACCCCTCGGCGTTGGGAATGACAGTGGGCTCGCCGCCCTCGAGGACGGCGACGACAGAGTTGGTGGTGCCGAGGTCGATACCGACTGCACGTGCCATGGTGGTGAATCCTCCGTAGTAGTGGATGCTGCGGGTTGAGCCTAGCAGACTCACCTCGCAGGTTGCGTACACCAGACTCAACTAAGGGGACAGTGCGGTTATTCCCCGAGCGGGGGGGTCGTGCGCCGAGCGTTGTTTCTGTAGGTTCCGGCGTAACTTGTCACCTTCCGGGTTTCTTGTCACGGACTTGTCAATTTCCAGCTTTCTTGTCACACAGGGTGGGCTGACCCCGTTTCGTAGGTCCGGTCGTTATGCGAGTCGTCCTGTCGTCCGCGGTCGCGGGCGGGGAGACTGGTCAGATCATGACGAACAGCAGGAAGCGTCACACCCCGGAGCAGGTCGTCCGCAAGCTTGGACAGGCCGACAGGATGCTCGCTGACGGGCAGGATGTCGCGGCGGTGTGCCGGGAGCTCGGCGTGTCCGAGCAGACGTATTACCGGTGGCGGAACCAGTTCGGCGGGCTCAAGGCCGATGATGCGAAGCGTCTCAAGGAGCTCGAGAAGCAGAATGCGACCTTGAAGCGGCTGCTCGCGGAGGCGGAGCTGGAGAAGGCCGCGCTGAAGGAGTTGGCTGAGGGAAACTTCTAGGCCCAGGCAGGCGCCGCGCGGCCGTCGCTCACCTCAAGCGCAGGCTGCAGGTGAGCGAACGGATGGCGTGCCGTCTGGCCGGGCTCTCACGCTCCGCCTACCGGCGCCCACTCAAGGGCGACACGGCCGCGGATCCGGACCGGGCGCTGCGGGACTGGCTCCGCGCCTGGGCGAAGAACCATCCCCACTACGGGTACCGGCGGGCGTATCACGATGCCCGCGCCGAGGGCTGGGTCGTGAATCACAAGAAGATCCAACGCCTGTGGCGTGACGAAGGGCTCCGGGTCCCTCAGCGGCGTCGCCGCAAGCGCGTCGGGTCCTCGACCGTCGACGCGCCGACAGCAGACGCGCCGAACGTGGTGTGGGCGGTGGACTTCCAGTTCGACGCGGACGAGCAGGGCCGCCCGATCAAGATCTGCTCGATCGTCGATGAGCACACCAGGGAGTGCATCGGTGGGCTCACCGAACGCTCGATCACCGCCGACCGGCTCACCGGCCATCTTGAGGACCTCGTCGCCGTGCGCGGCGCCCCGGCGGTACTCAGATCGGACAACGGGCCGGAGTTCATCAGCGACGCGATGGCCGACTGGGCCGGCACCCGCACCGGGCTGTCCTACATCCCGCCCGGGTCGCCGTGGCGCAACGGGTACGTCGAGTCGTTCAACAGCCGGATCCGCGACGAGTGCCTCAACATCAACAGCTTCTACTCGCTGCTGCACGCGCAGGTCGTGATCGGCGACTGGAAAGACGAGTACAACCACCACCGGCGACACTCATCGCTCGGCTACCTACCCCCAGCCGAGTACGCTCGGCAGTGCACCCATCAAATCGAAACCGACGACTCACACATCGTCCGGACCGACTGAAGGGGGCGGCCCAAGGGGACTGCCACGCGGCCACGTTGACAGTCGGGCGGCGGCATGAGCGGTCCCCGAGGCGCGTTGTTTGAGGTTCTTAGTTCTGGTGGCTCAGCGTGCGGTGTTGATGAGTGCTGAGTAGCGCGGGGCTCGATCCCCGACGAGGGTGAGTGCATGGTCGAAGACGGCGGCCATCTCCGTATCCTTGGTGGCCACGGCGTGGGGCTGCATCGAGACAGTCACCATCGGCGTCGCGAACTGCCGCTTCCAGTACGAGGCTGCCAAGAATGTCGGGACCCGGCCGAAGATGACCCGCAACGGCTTGGGGCGCACCTGCACGCCTTGGTCCTCGAGCACGTCGAATCCTTCGCGCATTGCTGTCACCAACCGCGCCGCTTCGGCTCGGCTGCCGGCGACGTGGGCCGCCCCGTCGGGGTGGGCCAGGATCGCGGCTGCCATGCCGGCGATGAACACGTTGTGCGTGGCGAACCAGTCCGTCATGTGGGGTTCGTTGTCGACCGGTAGTCCGGTCGCTTCCAGCAGGTGTCGCGCCGCGACCGAGCCGGGCGCGTCGGACTGGACGACGGTGTGCTGCTGGCGCACCACGTGCGCGTGGACGACACCATCGCGAGGGCCGCCACCCAGCCCAGAGAATCCCCACACCAGCCGACCGGCGCCGATCACCTCGGCGGCCCGGCCCATGGCACCCAAGGGGTTGGTGAGGCTGATCACCAGCGGGGCACTGCTCACCGCGGCCTGGTCGAGCACGGAGACAAACTGTTCCCCACGCACAGCCAGCAGGACCGCGTCGGCGGCGACATCTGTTGCGGTGGCGACCACGTCACATGGAGCCACCACTCGCGTGCCGTCGATCAAGACTCCCAAACCGGCGCGGCGAAGACGCTCAGCCCGCTCGCCCCTGGCCACCATCACCATCTCGTGGCCGGCGCTGCCCAGCAGGGCGGCGTAGGACTGCCCAACGACTCCTGCCCCGACGACCACGATGCGTGCCATGGTCACAGCTTCCACGACGCCAGGCACATCACCAAACAGGTGGCGGCAGTTGCGGATGTTCAGGTCGCCTGCTGATGATGGGGGCATGGAACCTGACGTGATTGTCCTCAATGGAGGTTCCAGTTCGGGCAAGTCATCGTTGGGCCACGCGCTTCAGGGAGTCCTCGATGGCGTGTGGCTGCGGTTGACGGTCGACACCCTGATCGATGCCTGCCCTCCCGCGCTCCTCTCCGCCGGTGGGCTCGACATCGCCGAGGACGGTGCGATCGACGTGGGAGCCCGGTTCACCGCGGTCGAGCTTTCCTGGATGGCCGGTGTCGCAGCCATCGTCAGGGCAGGGACGCACGTCATCGTGGAAGACAGCTTTCTCAGTGGCCCGTCCGCGCAGCAGCGGTGGCGATATGCCTTGGCCAGTCTCGATGTGGTCTGGGTGGGTGTGCGGCTTGCGCCCGAGCTGGCACGGGAACGTGAACGGCTCCGTGGAGACAGGAACGTCGGAATGGCCGAGTTGCAGGCCGCCAGCGTGCACGAGGGGATCGTGTACGACATCGAGATCGACACCAGCAGAGGAACACCCGCCGAACTGGCCGAGGAACTCAGCACACGAGTGCATGCCTTCATCCCCGCCTCGGGAATGGGTCACGAAGCCTGACCTGCCGCGGCAGATCCGGTTGTTCAGGGCAGTAGGCCCCAGAAGTGCTTGCGTGCCGGCATCGCGTGGATGAGCAGCTCGTTGCCGCTCTCGAAGACGAGAACCACGGTTTCGAGCAGGCGCCCTTGGGTGTCGAACCCCAAGCGCAGCTCCCGATGTGGCCAGTCATCGGCGTTATCCAAGGGTTCCACCCACTGTGCCCAGCACGCGGCCTGAGTGGCGTCCTCGTCCGTGACGCCGTGCTTGCGGGCGCTGGGATAAATCTTCACGCGGCGAACTGGGCAAGGGCGCGCCGAATGGCCTCGGATCGGCTGACCTGATCCCGGGTGGCGATCGCGTCCAGCGCCTCGATCTCATCCGCGCTCAACCGGACGGCGACGACCTGCATCGGTTCTGCGCCCCGACCGGGACGACCGCGACCGCGACGCCTCAATGCCTCGACGTCGTAGCCAGCCTCTGCTTCATCTGCCCACGCCTGGATCTGGGCCTCATCGATCTCGTCCTCGCGCATATGGAAATCGTAAACGAAAATATCGAATGGCGACAGGTCTGGCTGTGACACATCCTCAATTCGGCAAGAGAGTGATGTCACGCTCCCCCACTCGGATTCGGACAAGTTAGTGAGACCACGAGCCCCCGCCCACGCTGCAGATCCGCTTGTCGGCACTGGACACCGATGACAGAACGCGCCGGAACCTACAGTGTTTCCATCGTCCGTTGCGCGGCCGCGCGTCCGCGCGACGCCGGTCCGTCGGACGCCGGTTCGTTAGCGACACCATGTAGCGTTCGGCTATGCCCACCCTCCCCCCGGCTCGCTCCTCGTTCCTGCGCCGCCTGGCCGGCGCCTCCGCGCTCGCCCTCCTAGCCGTCTCCGGCTGCTCGGACGCCGTCGGAGCGATCGTCCCGCCGGGCGCCCCCACCGCGGACGCCGCGGCCCCGCGTCCCTCCCGGGACCGGCTCACGGTCACGCTCAGCGGCGACCTGCTGTGGCACAACGGGCTGATCCGCGAGGGCGCGGCCGCCGGACGCAAGGTCGGCCGCGCGTACGACTTCGAGCCGGTGTTCGCCCACGTCCGGCCGCTCATCGCCGGAGCGGACGTCTCGGTCTGCCACGTGGAGGCCCCGATCGCGCCCGTCGGCGTGAAACCGCGCGGCTACCCGACGTTCGCCGCGCCCGCCGAGACCATCCGGGCCGTCAAGGCCGCCGGGTTCGACTACTGCACGACGGCGTCCAACCACACGTTCGACCAGGGCACCGCCGGCATCGCGCGGACGCTCGGCGTGCTGGACGCCGCGGGCATCAGGCACACGGGGAGCTACCGGACCGAGCGCGAGTCGACGGAGCCCTCGATCCTGACGACGGCGTCCGGGATCAAGGTGGCCGTGATCGCCGGGACGTACGGCCTCAACGGACGGGGGCCGGGGGCGTCCCGCGCGTGGGCGTACGACAAGCTGGACCCGGCCGACATGATCGCCCGCGGCCGGGCCGCCCGGCGGGCGGGCGCGGACGTCGTGCTGGCCGCCATGCACGCCGGCACCGAGCATCGCGCGCTGCCGAACGCGCAGCAGACGCGCGTCGCGCGGGCGCTGGCGACGTCGAAGGTCTTCGACGTCGTCTACGGCCATCACGCCCACGTGCCGCAGGCCTGGGACCGCATCGGCGACACCTGGGTCATGTACGGCGGCGGCAACTTCGTCGGGCAGATGCGGGTCGCGACGCCGCGCGCCTACGAGGAGTACGTGGGCCGGTTCACGCTGGAGCGCCGCGGTGGCCGGTTCGTGCCGGTGAAGGCCGAGTACATCCCGTTGCTGATGACCGTCGGACGCCCCGGGGCGCCCGCCCGCGTGCTGCAGGTCAACCGGGCGCTCGCCGAGCGCACGGGTGACGCAGCGCGGCTGCGGGTCGCGAAGCAGCAGATCGCCCGGGCGGTGCGGCTGCTGGGCGTCCGGGGGCTCGTGGAGGGCTGAGCGTCAGGCCGGCGAGGTCGCGGGGCGCGCCGGGCGCCCGCGCCGGACGGCCACGCGGCGCCAGAGCGCCGAGGCGGCCAGGTAGACCACCGCGAGCACGACGAGCGGGATCGCCGCCGTCACGGACGCCCACAGCAGCACCCACGTGGCGGCCGCGATCGCGATGCTGACGAGCGTGAACGCGACGAGCAGCCACGCGGCGGGGGCCGCCCCGAGGCGGGCGATGTTGAGCTGCCAGCCCGCGTCGTCCCGCGGTTCCAGGACGCCCAGGACGCGGCCCACCAAGGTGCGCTGGCCGCCGGCCAGCGCGCGTCCGGACGCCAGCCGGCCGAGCAGGGTGACCGCCACGTCGGCCGCGACGAGCACCAGCGGGGCGGCGGCCATCGGGACGGAAGCGTCCGCCATCCAGGCGTACAGCCCGAGCGCGAACATCAGGCCGGCCAGGCCGGTGACGCCGGCGTCCCCGAGGCGCAGCCCCCACACCCGCGCGACCAGCCAGAAGCAACCCAGCGCCACGAACGCGACGAGGGAGAGCGTCAGCAGGCCGGGGTTCGGCAAGCGGTACGCCACGACCGCGTACCAGGCGAACGCCACGAGCGCGACGCCCGTCAGCGCGCGCTCGGACGCCCACGAGGACGCCTCCTCTGCGGCCGCCCCGGACGCCGGGGCTGGCGCGACGGGCAGGCGTCCGAAGAAGGTCAGGACGAACACCGACACGATCGCTACGATCCACCAGATGCCGCTGGCCAGGGCGTACATGTCGCCGTGCCGGTACTCGAACGCGAACAGCGCCGCCGCCAGGACGCCCACCCCGGCCAGCCGGACGAGCATCGGCAGCCGCAGGCGTCCGCACAGCGCGCCGACCAGGCCGCAGCCGAGGGCGAACAGCAGGTAGATCGTGATGAGGGTCAGCGCGTAGCCGGACGCCGCCAGCACGACCCAGCCCGCGACCAGGCCGAGCGTGAGGGCGGCTGGCCCGCGGGCGTCCCTCGGGAGACGCAGCGCGCGCAGGCCCACCGCCGCGGCGACGGTGGCGAGACCCGCGACGAGGGCGGACATGACGGTGATCATCAGGGGAGGCAACACGACGGTATTACAGCACGAGGGGTAGCCTTCGACCCGTCGCGCCCGCGGCCCGCCCTCGAGAGGAGCCCTCCGTATGCCCCGACGCCCCCGCCGTCCACGCCGGATGGCCGCACTCGCGGTCGCCGGTGCGCTCGGACTCTCCCTCGCGGCGTGCACGGCGACGGTGCGGGAGGGCCCACGTCCGAACAAGCCGACCGCCGTCGCGACGCGGCCGGCGTACCGGGCGACCGACCCCGCGAAGCTGACGATCGCGCCGGAGACGCTGCCGGGCTTCCGGCCGCCGACGGTGCAGGGTCCGGGCTCGTACTCGAAGATGCTGACCGGGCCGATGGGCAACATGTCCTGGCTCGAATATCACGGCGGCGACATCAACTGGCAGATCTACGACCAGAACAACAAGCCGCTGCCGAACTACTCCCCCACCGAGAAGACCGCGTTCGGCCCGGGGCAGGACTACACGAACGTGCAGGGCGTCCTGACGTTCCGGGGCAACAACGAGCGCAACGCGCCGGCGTTCGGCACCGCGGAGGTCAAGGAGAAGAAGCTCGAGATGGTCTGGAGCCACGACGACGGCATCTCGCACAGCTACGGCAGCGTCTTCCCGGGCACGGGGTGGACCGGGCAGCCGTTGCTCGTCCACTGGCCGGACGCCACCCGCCGCGCGATGGACTTCGCGCCCGAGTTCGCGAACGACCCGAACTTCGTCGAGGTGATCCAGCCGGCGTTCGACGGCAAGGTGTACCGCCTCGACCTGGCCACCGGACGCCCCACCAAGCCGCCGATCGACGCCACGTACGGCTTCAAGGGCACCGGCTCGATCGACCCCCGCGGCTATCCCCTACTCTACGCGGGCCAGGGCCTGAACGACCAGAACGGCGTCCTGGGGCCGTGGGGCTACAAGATGTTCGACCTCATCCAGAACAAGATGGTGCACGCGCTCAACGGCACCGACCCGGTGAGCCACCGGCCGTTCTGGGGGGCGTGGGATTCCTCGGCCCTGGTGAACGCGGCGTCCGACACGCTGATCGAGCCGGGCGAGAACGGCGTCATCTACAAGGTGAAGCTCAACAGCCACTTCGACGCCGCGGCGAAGCGGATCACGATCGACCCGCAGGTCACCAAGATGGTCTACCAGTCTCCGGCGTCCACCCAGTACGGCATCGAGAGCTCGGCGGCCGCGTACCGCAACCTCATGTACGCCTCCGACAACGACGGCCACATCATCTGCTGGGACGCGAACACCCTCCAGGTCGTCTGGGCGCAGACCCAGGGTGACAACGACGACTCCACGATCACGATCGACGAGACGCCCGAGGGCGTGTACCTCTACAACGCCAACTCGGTCGGCTGGCGGGGCGGCAAGCGCCACGACCTGGTCTCGAACATCCGCAAGATCGACGCCCTGAGCGGGCAGGTGCTCTGGCAGCACGACGTGCCGGCGTACTACAACGACGCCGTGAAGGGGGGCGTGGAGTCCACGCCGCTGAACGGGCAGGGCGAGATCGCCGACCTCGTCATCTTCACCGTCGCGAAGACAACCTCCCCCGCCGAGGGCGACATGATCGCCCTCGACAAGAAGACCGGCAAGGTCGTCTGGGACCGGCACCTCGACCGCTACTCGTGGAGCTCGCCGGTGCAGATCACCGGCACCGACGGCAAGGCGTACGGCGTGTTCGGCGACTCGGGCGGCACCTTCCACCTGTTCGACCCCAACACCGGCCGCGACCTCGACACCGTCCACCTGGGCGGCAACGTCGAGGCGTCCGCCGCGGTCTACGGCAACATGATCGTGATCGGCTCCTACGGCCAGAAGATCTTCGGCATCAAGATCTCCTGACCGCAGGGACGCCGCCGGTGCGGCGTCCGGACGCCTGCGGCGGTTCCCGGACGCCGGCCGGGCCGGCGTCCAGGGGTGCGTCAGTCGGTGATCGCCATGCCGCTGAGCATCCGGACGGCCTCGGGGTCGGTGTGGTCGATGAAGAGGCTGGCGCCGGTGTCGAGCGCCGCGATCGCGGCCACATCGGCGTCCGTGAGCTCGAGGTCGGCGGCGGCGAAGTTCTCCTCCATGCGCTCGCGGCGCACCGACTTCGGGATCACCACGACGCCCCGCTGCACCAGCCACCGCAGCACGACCTGCCCGACGGTCGCGTCGTGGGCGCGCGCGATCTCGGAGAGGACCGGGTCGGTGAAGAGGTTGTTGCGGCCCTCGGCGAACGGCCCCCACGACTCGATCCGGACGCCGAGGGAGGCGAGCAGCTCCTGGTAGTCGGCGCGCTGGAAGAACGGGTGCGTCTCGATCTGGTTGATCGCCGGGACGACCTCGTTGTGCTCAACGAGGTCGACGAGCCGGTCGGGGTAGAAGTTCGAGACGCCGATCGCCCGGGTGAGGCCCTCGGCCAGCAGCTTCTCCATCGTGCGCCACGAGCCGTAGGTGTCGCCGAACGGCTGGTGGATCAGGTAGAGGTCGAGGTGGTCGAGGCCCAGCTTGCCCAGCGACCGCTCGAAGCCCACGCGCGCGCCCTCGTCGCCGGCGTCCGAGATCCAGAGCTTGGTCGTGATGAAGAGCTCGTCGCGCGGGATCCCGCTGGCCTTGATGGCCCGGCCGACGGCGTCCTCGTTGAAGTACGCGGCCGCGGTGTCGAGGGAGCGGTAGCCGACCTCGAGGGCGTCCTCGACGACCCGCTGGGTGTCCTCGGGCGGGACCTGGTACACGCCGAAGCCCAGGATCGGCATCTCGACGCCGTTGTTCAGTGTGACGTTCTGCGCGTCCATTCTCCCCCGGAGGCCCGGCGGGCACCAGCGCGCAGCCGGGCCCCAGCCGAACCCCCTTGTCGCTCCGCTCAGCGGGACGCCGCGGCGCGCAGGCCGCGGACCCACGCCAGCCCGCCGGCCAGGGCCAGCAGCGCGCACAGCCCGACGGCCAGCGCGGCGCGCGGGAGGTCGTCCGCGGACGCCGGCCACCCGAGGACGCCGACCAGCCACACGGGCGTCCGGGAGAGCCAGGTGCCGCCGAACACCAGGCTGAACACGAGCGCGAGGAGGGTCACGCCGATCGCCGCGCCGGCCCCGACGCGGGTCACCAGGGCGAGGCAGAGCACCAGCCAGGCGACGCCGACGGCGGCGAGCACGACGCCGAAGCGGACGGCGTCCGGGTCGCCGCGCAACCCCGCGACCAGGGCGGCCTCCCCCGCGACCGCCGTCACGGCGAGCGCGCCGAGGGCGAGCAGGCGTCCGGCGAGCGCCGCCGGGGCATGCCGCAGGGCGAGGACGCGCCAGGCGTCCTGCTGGGCCGCCCACAGCAGGCAGGCGAGCAGGCAGGAGCCGAGCGGCACGACGAGCCAGCCGGAGAACCCGCGGACGTACGCGGCGTTCCACAGGACCCCCACCGCGGGGATCGCGACCAGGGCCGCGAGCAGCAGCGGGGCGATCGCGGTCCGGAGGAGGGACGCCGCCAGCCCGACGAGCGGCGCGGGGCGTCCGCGGCGGACGGGGTGCAGGGCCACGTCGGCCGCCACGACCGCGTCGTCCGGGGTGAGGGCGGGCGATACACCGGCGTCGGCGGCCGCGTCCCGGGCGTCCGGGGTGACCCGAGCGTCCCGTCCGAAGAGGGCCCGCCGCGGCCGACGGTCGCGGAGGCGTCCGGCGGTGAGGGCGTCCAGCAGGCCGAGCGCGACGGCCAGGCCGACGCACCCCAAGGCGGGCGACCAGGGGTCCCAAGCCCAGACGGGCGAGCCGGGGTCGAGCGCCATCGCGTTCGGGTGGATGCCGAGGAGGGGCATCATCGCGCGGACCGGCCACGTCCAGGGCTCGACCGCCCAGGTCGGACCCTCGGCGCGCAGCACGCCGGCGACCTGCCACGCGAGCGCGAGCGCGACGGCCACGATCATGCCGGCGCGGCGCGCGACGAGCAGGGCCAACGCCGCGACCGGCAGCGAGGTCAGCCAGAACACGACGGTGAGGGCGACGAGGCGGGCCACGGGGGCGCCCGTGAGGCCCTTGGCGACGCCCAGCCCCAGCACGGGCAGCACGAGGGCCGCGTTGAACGCGAGCGACTGCCCGGCCAGGACGGTCGCGCGGGCGAGCCAGCCGACCGCCGGCGCGAGCGGACGCCAGAGCGTCCCGCCCTCGCGGGCCGCCTTCTCCCGGCCGACCGTGAAGCCGGCCAGCAGCGCGACGAGCGGGGCCAGCAGCCCCGTCGCGTAGATCGACTGCCAGCCGAACAGCTGCGCCCAGCCGGTGACGTCGCGCGTCGCGACGAACCACCAGCCCGCGCCCTGCAACAACGCGATGACCAGGCCGGCGACCGGGAACCGGGCGGACGCGGAGTGCCGCGTCCGGACGAGCTCGGCCGCCAGCGCGCGGCCGAACGGCACCCCGCCCGCGACCGCGACCGAGCCCGCGGAGCGCGCGGCCGGCGCCGCGGCGCTCATCGGGACGCCCCCGTGGTCGCGGCGAGGTACGCCTGTTCGAGGTCGCCGTGGGCGAAGTCGGCGAGCGGACCCTCGTAGACCAGGCGTCCGGACGCCAGGACGCCGATGTCGTCGGCCAGGTGCGTCACCTCGCCGAGCTGGTGAGAGCTGATGAGGACGGTGCGCCCGGCGGCCGCGAGCGCGCGGATGAGGCGGCGCAGCTCGATGATGCCCTCGGGGTCGAGCCCGTTCTGCGGCTCGTCGAGCACGAGCACCTCGGGGTCGGTCAGCAGCGCGATCGCGAGGGCGAGCCGGGCCTTCATGCCGGTGGAGAACGCGCGGGCACGCTTGCGTCCGGCGGAGGGCAGCCCGACGATCGCCAGCACCTCGTCGACGCGGGCGGCGTCCACGCCGGTGAGGCGCGCGTGAACCAGCAGGTTCTCCCGCGCGGACAGATGCCCGTACAGCGCCGGGCCGTCGATGGACGCCCCCACCTGCGCCAGCGCCGCCCGCGCGAACGGGCGCCCCAGCAGGTACGTCTCGCCGGCGTCGGCGTCCAGGAGGCCGAGCATGATCTTGATGGTCGTGGACTTGCCGGCGCCGTTGCGTCCGAGCAGCGCGTACACGCGCCCCGGACGGACGCGTAGGCCGACGCCGTCCAGGACGCGCTGGCCGCCGAAGCTCTTCACGAGCCCCCGGCAGCCGAGGGTGGGATGGTCTTCTTCGCTCATGCCCTCCACTCTTCCCGCGGACGCCGTCGCGCACCTCCTGCGGTGGGACGGTCTTGGCGCCGGGCCCGTGGGGCGGCCGCCGGCCGTCTCCTCCGGCGGGAGGAGGGCCGGCCGGATCCGGTACCGGGACGCCCGCCCCTCAGGGCAGCGGGACGTCGCGGTCCGCGCCGACGAGCCCGACGCTGTGGGCGAGCACGACCAGCGCGACGCGATCGCGGGCGTCCAGCTTGAGCAGCAGGCTGCTGACGTGGGTCTTCACCGTGGTCTCGGCGATGAACAGCTCCGCGCAGATCTCGGCGTTCGTGCGGCCCCGGCCGACGAGCGTGAGCACCTCGATCTCGCGCGGGGTGAGCACGCCGGCGAGCGGCGAGGGCTCAGGCGGGCGCTCGGTTTCGCCGTGCGGGTCGCCTTGCCGACCGGACGCCCGCCCCGAGCGCAGGGCGTCGAGCAGGGCCGGTGTCGCCTGCGGGTCGACGACGGCGCGGCCTTCGTGCACCGCGCGGACGGCGTCCAGCACGTCGGTCGGCTCGGCGTCCTTCAGCAGGAACCCGCGCGCGCCCGCGGCGAGCGCGCCCAGCACCAGCTCGTCGACGTTGAACGTCGTGAGGATGACCACGCGCGGCAGGGGCCCGGCGTCCACGATGAGGCGCGTGGCCTCGACGCCGTCGAGGACGGGCATCCGGATGTCGAGCAGCAGCACGTCGACGTCGGTGCCCGCACACAGCGCGACCGCCTCGCGCCCGTCGGCCCCGGTGCCGACGACCTCCATGTCGGGCTGGGCGTCGACGAGCGCGGCGAACGCCGACACGAGCAGGGGCTGGTCGTCGACGACGGCGACGCGGATCATCGGGCCTCCTCGGGCCGGGGTCGGGCGGGCGAGCCGGACGCCTGCGGCACCGGGATCGTCGCGGTCAGCCGGAAGCCGTCGGCGTCCGGGCCCGCCTCCAGGACGCCCCCCGCGAGCGTCACGCGCTCGCGCAGCCCGACGAGCCCGTAGCCGGGCTCGCCCCCGGACGCCCGCCGGTCGTTCGCGATCTCCACGCGCACGCGTTCCCCGGACGCCGCGACGCCCAGCCGCGCCCGCGGCCGGTCTCCGCCGTGCTTGAGCACGTTGGTGAGCCCCTCCTGCACGACGCGGAGGACCGTCAGCCGGACGCTCGCCGGCCAGGCGTCCTGCCAGGCCGCGAGGGTGGCGTCGTCGGGGAGGTGGGCGTCCAGGTCGACCCCCGCGTCGCGGGCGGTGCGGGCGAGGCGCCGGAGCCGGGAGAGGTCGCCCGAGACCGCGGTGAGGTCGGCCTCGGCGCTCGTGGCACCGGCGGCCGGGCCTCCGGGCAGCGTCGCGTCGGACGCCCCCGCGGTCGGCGCGTCCCGCAGTCCGCGGACCATCGAGCGGACCTCCGCGAGCGCCGCGCGGCTCGCGTCCCGGACGTTCCCCAGCGCGTCGCGCTGCGCGTCGGCCGTGCCGAGCGCCAGCCCGGTGCTCGCCTGCACCTGCACGACGGCCAGGCTGTGGGCGACGATGTCGTGCAGCTCCCGGGCGATGCGGGCGCGCTCGTCGGCCTGGGCCTGCGCGACCCGGAAGGACGCCTCCCGCTCCCGCTCGGCGAGGGCGGCGTCCAATTGGCGCTGGTAGGCGACCTCGGTGCGGCGGCGTCCGGTGGCCCAGAGATAGACGCCCAGCAGCACGAGCACCATCGCCGGCACCCAGAACGTCGGCAGCCCGCCCGGCAGCCGGTGCAGGGGGCTGACGAACGTGCCCGCGACGCCGAGCAGCAGGGCGGCGGTGCCCCAGCGGTAGGGCTCGTGCCGCGCGACGACGTAGAGGCTGAGCGGCGCGCACAGGATCATCGGCGAGACGCCCAGGTTGTACGGCACGACCGCGATCACGGCGGCCAGCGCCGCGAGCAGCAGGTAGGTCGCGACGAAGCTGGTCCGGCGCCAGGTGTGCCGCACCAGCAGCGCCCCCGACAGCCCGGCGTGCACCAGCACCAGGACGATCACGTACCACGACCATCCGTAGTGCTCGGCCAGGGACGCCTCCACCACCGTCGCGACCAGCCCGCTCATCGCCAGCACGATGTCGGACACGGGTGGGCGGCGCATGCCCCTGACGCTACGGGCGTCCGAGGGCGCGGGCCTCCTCCCGCGGGAGGAGCCGTCGAGGGGGCCGGCCTCCGGCGGCCGACGCCGGGTTATGCTCCGGGGAGCGTTCGCGGGCGTCCGGGGAGGAGAGCCATGAGCAAGATCGTGTTCCTCGACGTCGACGGCACGCTCGTCGACTACCACAACCGCCTGCCCGCCTCGGCCGCGGACGCCGTCGCGCGCGCCCGCGCGGCCGGCCACCGGGTCGTCCTGTGCACCGGACGCAGCCGGGCCGAGGTCCCGGACTTCCTCTGGGCCCTGGACGCCGACGGCTTCGTCGGCGGCAACGGCGGCTACGTGGAATACGACGGGGCGGTCGTCCTGCACCGCACGCTCACCGGCGACGAGTGCCGCGCGGTCGTCGCGTGGTTGCACGACCGCGGCTGCGAGTTCTACCTCGAGACGAACGCCGGGCTCTTCGCCAGCGAGCGGTTCGTGGACGCCGCCGCCCCCGTCGTCGCGCGCTACCAGGCAGGACGCGTCCGACGCCGATGTTCCAGCGAGGCAGCTGGGCGGGCATGAACGGTTCCTTCCGGTCGACACGGTGT